>JAHFFU010000117.1 GCA_023247835.1 Candidatus Bathyarchaeota archaeon | reverse complement strand
TTAGTTCTGAGGCGCCCCCGTGAATATCGTAAGTCTCGCCCAGGTTTGTCATTGAGATTGCAGTATCTTCAATGTGCCATCCAGGTCGACCGAATCCCCAGGGTGAGTCCCAGCCGAAACCCTTCTCGTATTTCCTCCAGATGGAGAAATCCTCTGGATTCCGTTTCGATGAGCAAAGTTCGAGGCGTCTCAAGCCCAGTTCTTCTTTGCTCTGGCCGGAAAGCTTACCGAAGCTTGGGAATTTATTAACATCAAAATAGACGCCTGTATCGGTTTCGTAGGCCGCCCCTTTGTCGATTAGCTGCCTGACTTGAGAAATCATCTGCGGGACATACTCTGACGCTCTCTCATAGCCGTCGATTTCGCTAATCCCAAGAGACTGCATGTCCTCAAGGAATGCCTTTTCGTATTCGCGAGCGAACTCAAGTGGATCTCTCTTCAAATCTTCGGCTCGGTCCACTATCCTCTCGGCGACATCCGTAATGTTCACTACAGTTCGAATTTTGTAGCCTAGGAATTTCAGGTAACGCGCCATTATGTCAAAGGCTACGTACGTTCTCGCATGACCGAGGTGGGCGTAATCGTATACTGTAGGTCCGCATACGATAATCTTCACGATACCATCGGTCGGAGGAGTGAGAATCTCCTTCCGACGAGACAACGAATTGAACACCTTTAGCGACCTATTCTGCCTCCTTAATACCCAATAGTGGCCAAACGTTCAGTGAGCGGCTGTTTAGAGTGTCCCGTTGAGGCAATCTTCTAGGGGTGCATATATGTCTCGGAAGAGCTGTTCTGCTCAACATAGTTCTGAGCCATTTCTTCTACCAATCGACACTCACACCCGATATCTGAGTGGGTTTCGTCAACCCTATTCGATCTATGTTTCTATCTCCGCACCTGGCGTATCGCGGTGAGTTAGGACGGTAAAGAGGCCGGAATTGCACCGAATTAGCGAAAGAAACCGGAAGCTACGAAATGAGCTTTCTAGGTAGCTGGCTTCCTCTGTCTACCCGTAACGATGTAGTAGTTCTCGTCCACGTCGATCTCTAGATCTGGGACAAAGGACAGAATGAACTCTATCAGCTCATCCATGCTGCGCTTACGCCTCTCTTTCAACTGGAGGAATCCCTGGAGACTCACCAGTCGCTCGTACATGTCGGAACTGATCTTGACGCTTCTACTTAGACGCCTCTTCTTGCTCGGCTCGAATGACCTTGACAGTTGTTCTCCCTGGTAGAATTGTAGAAGTATCTCCCCTTTTTATCCTTTTTCCAATTGTAGAAGTATCTCCCCTTTTTATTTTTTCTCCACCCCCACCTAAATAGCCGGTCAGCGCAACCACGGTGTCACGCAGTTATGCTAGGTTGAGAAGTGGGGAGGTGAATTGAGATGGCGACGAAGAAACGCAAGGTTAAGATGCGGTTGGGTGCTGAGAGTAGCAGGGCTGAGAGAGCAGTAGAGGAATATCAGGCGTAAGTTGACTGCTCGCCCTGAAAGAGCAGTCTAAAACTGCTCTTGATCTCTTTGTTTTTTGTTCTTTTTCTCTTGTTCGTGCTAAGTCTGGACACTAGCTGGTAAGGTGTTCTGTAATATGTTTTGTTTCGAGCAGGGAATTACGGTTTCATCATAGATAGTATCTTAAACCCACGTTAGGGTACCTAGGAAAAAGTGTCCGTTTAATGATCGAATTGGTTGAAGGCCGTATAGCGCAAGTCGTTCTACTCATAATTGTGTTGGCCGCCGTATTCGAAGCCTCGAGAATTGCCTCAAAGAGGAAGCTTAAGACCCGAGGGATACCGGGTATCGAAAGGCTTGACGAATGGATCAAGAAAGCCGGTGAGCTTAGGCGTCCCGTATTCTTCACGCCTGGCATAGGCTCAATATCCGAACCAGACACGTTGGCAGCCCTTGCCCTCCTAGATTATGTTGCAAAGCATTGCGCTGAACATGGTGTTCGTTTAATCGTCGCGAACGCCGACTTTAACGTGCATCAAGTTACAGAGGAGATGGTTAAGGGCGCTTACAAGAAAGCAGGTAAAGAAAATCTCTACACGCCTGACTCGGTAAGGTTCATCGCCGTTAGGCAGTTTGCTTTCGCTGCAGGCGTCATGGGACTCCTCCGCCGCGAGAAACCGGCTCTAAACGTCTTCGTGGGCGCATACCAAGCAGAGGCTCTTATGATCGCTGAGGCCGGCAGAGCCGAAGCCATAGCGCAATTCGGTGGGACATCGGACCCACAACAATTGCCTTTCTTCATGGCCACTTGTGATCAAACCCTGATCGGAGAGGAACTGTACACTGCTCAGGGATTTCTTTCGGACGATCCACAAGCAATCGCTCCCTTAGTGGGTCCTGATGCTGGGAAGGTGATCGCGATCCTCCTTATCCTGGCAGGGGCAGTGCTTGCGACTTTCGGAAACCAAGTTCTCGTTGGTCTTCTTAGACTGTGAGGTGCACGTGTGGCTTCGAAAAAAGAAAAGATGACTCGAGAAGAGCTTGCGCTTCAAATAGTTATTTTCTCATTGGGCTTC
The DNA here is from genome assembly GCA_023247835.1 of Candidatus Bathyarchaeota archaeon. The sequence goes on along the minus strand of JAHFFU010000117.1, from coordinate 2,144 downwards.
TTTTACGCCTTTGTCTACTACGTTAGAGTTTCAGAGCCAATCGACCTTCAAGCAGTTTCAGACCAGCTTTTCGCATATCTGACAGCAGTGCTTACCGCCGCCTTCGCGATTGGAATAATCAACTTGACGAGAATTCATTGGAACAACGTGAAACGTAAACGGCCCGCTTGGAAGTTCAGTGTAATCCTCTTGATTACGATGTATCTCATGGCCGTAGTCAGCATGATCACATCGCCTTTCGCCATAGATCCGCAAAGCTTCGTAATACCTCAGTACGTTGTGGCCTTCGCCCGCCCAATTTGGGAGTTTCTATATTACAAAATGCTAGTAGCGATTAATGCGACGCTTTTATCGCTGTTGGCTTTCTTTATTGCGTCAGCGGCCTATCGAGCGTTTAAGATTCGAACTTTCGAATCCACAATATTGCTGGTTGCAGGTCTTCTCGTCATAATCGGGCAAGCTCCTATCTCCGATCTGATCTGGCCGGGCTTCAGCGCTATACGTGATTGGATATTGTCTTATCCAAACGTTGCCGGACAGCGTGGAATCTACATCGGCGCCGCTCTAGGGATTCTGGCCTTTAGCGTTCGCAGAATGATACGTTACACTTGGGGCCGATAAGGGTGAGCAGATTAAAGATAACATCCGATCCTAGGCTAATCTACGTGCTCTTGGCATTGGTTATAACGATACCCGTACTAAGTCATGCGTTGGTCCCTGTGCCCATTGGCGAAACAACGCGGGCGGTATACGATTTCATAGAGAACCTACCCCCGAACAGTCTTGTAGTTCTCAGTTTCGATTATTCCACTAGCGCTGTGCCAGAGATGCACCCTCAAGCCATCGTCGTTACACAGCATCTATTCACGAGGCCGCTGAAGATCCTATTTCTGGCACAATGGACAGATGGACCAGCACTAACCGATGCCGTTCTCGACGCCATTGATAAAGGGGACAAGAAGTACGGGGTGGATTATGCGACACTGGGTTTCATTCCGAATACCGCGACAATCATCGGAATGACCGCCGACATCCATCAGTTCTTCCCCTTTGACACGCGAGGTAACCCTACTGACGGTCTTCCAATCATCCAACAATATCCCGCAGCGAAGGCTGCGTCGTTAATAATGACTTTCGCGGGCGGAGAACCAGGATTCTCCTCCTACCTCCAGTACTGGCAGGCGAGACTTAACATCCCTCTTGCTGCTGGGGCAACAGCGATTGAATCTCCTGGATTTTTACCTTTCTACAGCTCTCGGCAGATAGTTGGTCTCCTGATCAGCATGCGAGCTGCAGCGGAGTATGAGCTCTTGATAGGGCGGGTTGGAATTAGCGGCGCAACTTCGGCAATGCTGGCCCAATCAACGTCTCATCTTCTCATCGTTCTCATGGCAGTTGTCGGTAATGTCGCCTACTTTCTAAGAAGGGGAGCAGCCAAAGCGAGGAGCTAACGGATGGTAAACATCATTGAAGTTATAGGAATTTGGACCGCCGTTTTTCTAACTTTAATGGTTCTTAGCTTCTTGTATAGGGAGAACCCGTTCTATCGATTGACGGAATATGTATTTGTCGGGTTGAGCGGCGGATTCAGTTTCGCCGCGGCCTTGCGCCTATTTGTCAATCAGGCCCTAAGTCCAATCTTCGTAGATAGAAGCTTCGACTTCGTGGTACCACTTATTCTCGGGACGTTCTTCTATGCCCAGTTTAGCAAGAAGTACGCACTTCTCTATCGGATCCCGTTAAGTTTGGCCATTGGATACGGATTGGGCATAACTGTTTGGAGCGTTACGCAAGCTTACCTTGTTAGGCAAATCAGAGCTACCATGATCCCCCTCTTCACTGATAATCCACTGACAACTGTGGACAATATTGTGCTGGTCCTTGGGACGGTTTTGTCGATCTCTTACTTCATTCTTCATCGCGAACAGAAGGGTGCCTATGGAGGTGTTACAAGGATCGGGAAATATTTCATCCTTGCCACTCTCGGCGCGATCTTCGGTAGCACTGTGTTAGGTAGAATGGCGCTTCTAATCCAGAGGATTCAGTTCTTGGTCGGCGATGTGGCATTCCCCTGGCGAGCCCTGAGAATGGGAACTGCTGAGGAAGGCAGGCTTGCTCCAGTAGCGATCGTAGTGTTCCTGCTT
>JAHFFU010000116.1 GCA_023247835.1 Candidatus Bathyarchaeota archaeon | reverse complement strand
AAATCATGCATCTTGTCGCCCTTGGTCTTAATCGGCAGGACTTCGCATCGTACATTCGGCGCAATTTTCTTCAGCGACTCAACTATCTGGTTGGTTTGGGCCAGTGCAAGCGGGCTTCCCCTCGTTCCAATGAGCACGCGCTGTATCATCGTTAGTGGTCCCGCTCATGTCCTAATGTGTTCGGAGAGTGGTTTCATTGCTCTCAGGAAGAAATCAGAAAGATAGGACGCAGCTTCCGATGGCTTATAGCTCCTTCCGAAGTGAATTTGCTGAAAGACGAGGCGATGCATCATACCGAGCAGGCACCCTGCGGCCATTCTCGAATCCGTTTCACGAAATACTCCCGCCGACATTCCCTTTCGAATGATGCCGGTTAGAAGTGATTGAATTCGACCAAGCTCAGCAAATAAGGTGTTTCGCCCAACGGAATCAAGTTCTGTTGAGTGTCGAACGTAGAGGCCGACGTTCAATCGTTCCTTGGGAAAGCTATTGAGATAAGTGCGAATGAATGCTCGAATTTGTGACTTCGGTTCCTTGGCCTTCTCACATTCATTCCGTAATAGCGTGATGAACTCTGCCAAGCTTACGCTTTCGCGTACAACAGCGTCAAAGAGGGCCTCCTTATTCTTGAAGTAATAGTAAACCGTAGGCGGTGTGATACTTGCGGCCTTGCAAATGTCGCGGATAGCGACGTTGGAGAACCCGCGCTTGGTGAAGAGCTCTTTCGCCACTTCCAATATTCTCTGTTCTTGATTAGTGGTCGACATTGCATTGATTCAACTCAGAGCGGTTATTCGAATTCAGGCGTTTAGCTAGCTGGTTTCTATTTAACGTTCGTTATATAGCGAACTGGATACCGCCTTTGCAGATGCAAGCCGGGCATTTACGCTGAAGTATTACTGCGAACATCTCCGTCGTGTTCTAGAGCTTTCGGTGAAGCTTAAGTTCAGTGAGGATTACGTGGTGGTTTGGGATGAGGTTTGGTTAACGAGAATGTTTTGGTCAGTAAGGAAGGTAACGTTGGCACAGTTCAGCTGAACCGCCCCGAGGTTCTCAACGCGCTTAACTCCGAGCTCATGGCTGAACTGGTCAATGCCCTCGAAGAGCTGGATAAGGACCAAACCGTATATGTCATAATATTGACTGGAGGAGAGAGCGTCTTCGCTGCTGGAGCAGACTTACGTGAGATGGCTGATGCTACCCCAGTTAACTTGGTTTTGGGGCGACGCTTCGAACTGTGGGACCGCATCAGAAAGATTGCGAAACCGATCATCGCCGCGGTAAGCGGATACTGTTTGGGAGGAGGAAACGAGCTCGCCATGAACTGCGACATGATAATCGCATCGGAAAGCGCAAGTTTCGGTCAACCAGAAGTCAACGTCGGAATAATGCCGGGCGCTGGCGGGACGCAGAGACTGACCCGTGCGGTTGGGAAGTATAAGGCTATGGAGATGATCCTGACGGGAAAACCTATCTCGGCTGAAGAAGCATTCAGGGTAGGCCTCGTTAACCGCGTCGTCCCTGCTGAAAGTTTGATGGACGAAACCAAGAAAATGGCTAAGGAGATCGCTTCCAAGCCTACAATATCGGTTAGAGCGGCGAAAGAAGCGATATTGAGAGCACAAGACACAACCCTGGAGGTCGGGTTGGAATTCGAACGCAAGGCATTCTACATGTTATTCGCGACGGAAGACGGTAAAGAAGGTATGAAAGCCTTCTTGGAGAAGAGGAAACCTGTCTTTAAGGGAAGATGAATGAAGACAGGCCATATCTTGGAAGCCTTATTCTACGCAACCGCCATAGCCTTAGTGGCCTTGGTAATCGGGTTGAATTGCCTTCAGGGCACGGCCGGGCTGAAGCTGCTAGGAATCTTTGATTGTAGCTACGGTCTTACGTCCGCTGATTTTCGAGTTAAGGCAGGCGGCACAGCCATCTTTGTCCTCTTCCTCGCATTGCTTTTCGGCCCCGTTGCGGCTGTCCTTGAACGACCTCGGCGCCGTATGCATTCAAGAAATACTGCCTAGAATTTGGCTGAGGGATGGAGACGACAAGCCAAGGCTACGAGACAATAGGCTATGAGAAATCTGACGGCGTCGGCACTATAATATTGAATCGACCCGACGTGCTTAACGCTGTAAACGAAAAGATGGGCCAAGAGCTACTGGACGCTCTGCGAAACGCTGAGCGAGATGATGAGGTTCGCTGCCTCATCATAACGGGAAACGGACGAGCCTTCTGCGCGGGAGAAGACATTCAAGACCTGCGCGGACAATACGAGCGGGGCGAGAACCCCAAGCTCGGAGAAAGACTTCTAGACAAATACAACCCAATCATACGCCAAATTCGTCGCATGCAAAAACCAGTCATCGCAGCAGTGAACGGCGCGGCTGCAGGAGCAGGAGCCGGAATAGCATACTCGTGCGACATCCGCGTCGCATCCGACACCGCCAAATTCCTTCAAGCCTTCATCGGAGTTGGACTAGCACCGGATTCAGGAACCAGCTTCTTCCTCCCAAGACTCGCGGGATTCGCAAAGGCTTTGGAATTATCTCTCACGGGGGATGAGCTCACAAGCAAGGATGCAGAACGCTACGGACTAGTCTCCAAAGTGGTCCCAGCAGAACAACTAATGGCGACTGCGCGGGAGCTGGCGATGAAGTTTGCGCAAGGCCCTGGGAAAGCGATTGGGCTCACTAAGCGAGCCCTCAACAAATCAATATCATCTGACTTAGAAGCAGTCCTTGAATACGAGAGTTATCTGCAAGAGATAGCTGGAGCGACCGCTGACCATATCGAAGCGGTTAGGGCCTTCTTCGAGAAGAGAAAACCAGCCTTCAAAGGCAGGTAAGTGAAAAAATCTAGAACGGAGTAGCAATGGGCTCGTCTTTACGGATGTCAACCTCTGCTCCTTCCAAGTTTATTTCATGAATGGCAGGAATTGGGACGCCCAACTTCTCTACCTGTTCCCTACGCCTTTCAATTGCTTTCAGCCAACCCTTCGATTTCTCTTCCAGTGTCGGCACCCCTAACCCTGAGTTTCTCGCTACTTCTTCCATTTCCCGATCGATTTTGTGGAAGTCTTTGGGTAGGTTCCAGAAGATAGGCATGGGCTTGTAAAGTAGAGGGGATAGGAAGATGAATCCGTGCTTCATTTGTCGGGTAATCATGAGTTTCTGGTCCTCTTTGAAATCCTTGGCTAGATTATCTAGCAGGGATAATGTTCCGGCAAGATGCCGTGTCTCGTCGACGGTTACGTGTTGGAAGGCTTCCTTGTAGAGTTTGATTTTCGAGAGGTCGCTTACAGTTTTGAAGATTAGTTGCGCGCCTATTTCGGCGAAGAAGAAGCTTGAGAATATCAACTCTAATGGGTATTTGTCCCAGGCTTTCATGAAGCCGTCCCAGTACCGCCGTCCATTATCATACAATGCTAGGATGTTCTTCAGAGCCCTCTTCTCGAAATCTGTGGTGGCATTGTACTTGTATGGGAAGTTCGGGCAGAGCTTGTTGCAAGCTCGCCGGCAGACTTCGTCATGCCTGCACTCATCGAACGTTACAGCTGCCAAGAATTTCTTCGTCGGGTCCTCCATGTCATACATAGCTGCCTTCAGCATGGCCGTTCCAAATGCCCCGATTCCGGATTTCTCGAAAAGCGCCAGTTTGGCCATCCAATACGCTTGTGCGACCCGCTCCTTCAGATCCAGGCCCGAAGGGTCCAATGAATCCCATGCGAGTGTGACAGGGTTCCAGTCCTGCACGAAAGCTTGCTCATAGGTGCGAAGCAGCTGTTGCGTCTTGACTGTCCAGTTCCCGGGGAATATGTTCGGTTCAGCGGAAGATGTTGACATGCCCGTCCATGCTACGGGAAAAGGGATGAGCCTTTAAGCATTCCGTAGAAAAGTATCGGAAAAATTCTCGCTTATGTTTGCAGCTCAATTTTCTTCAGCTGTATGTTTTCTTTTTCGCAGAGTTCCTTGATGCTGTGCACTATCAAGCTCCGTTCTTTCAGGAAATTTTGAGTTGTGACCTGAATCCAGAGTTCGATGATGGTTGATTCTTGGTCGAACCCTTTAAAGTAAAGGCGGGTTTCCCCTTCGGCCACACCATTTACGACAATCGCGGCCTCAACCTTATCCCTGAAAGTGTCCACGGAGACGTTGCGGTCGAGGGAGATATTGAGGATTATCGGCCGCTTCTCGAAGACAGTGAAGTTGCTGATCGGTGTTGCAAGCATCACCGTGTTGGGAACGGAAATGGATACTCCATCATTGGTGAAGATGCGGCTTCTTAGGAAGGATATCTCGTCGATTGTCCCCTCGATCGGGCCGCCAGTTATGTTGATTCGGATGTAGTCGCCCTTTCGGAAAGGTTTGCTTATCAGAACAAGCATTCCCGCAATCAAATTGCCAATCGTTGTCTGGGCAGCAAAACCGACCACGACAGCCGTTATGCCCAAACTCACCAAGTAGCCAGTGATATTGATGCGGAGATTGACCAATGTCGCAATGAGGATTCCAAGAACTAAACTGACCGTGACGATCTTACGTGCGTTGGAAGCAGCCCTTGGGCCGATAAGTGGTGATGTGGTGGTCTGAATCGTGTGCCCGAGCACCCAGACACCTACGAGCGCGATTAGTGCCCATGTCAGAGTGAGGGTAATCTCAGGGTACGGAACCGAGATGCCGAAGACTTTTTCTAAAGTGTACAATGCGAAGCTGAAGGCTGCGAATACTACGATG
>JAHFFU010000115.1 GCA_023247835.1 Candidatus Bathyarchaeota archaeon | reverse complement strand
GCGTAGCCGCCCCATTGCCCCGGAGCAAGTGGTGTCCAACACAAACATGAACGTGATACGGTTGGGGCTCGAGAAAAGCAACGCCAGCGAAGACACCAGTCCAATCCCTGGTTACGGGATTGAAGCGCCGTGTCTAGTAACATGGTAGTTAGTCAGAAACGACATACTACTATGTTTACAGGGCCACTACGAGAATTGGACCCGCCCATTCCGTTGGGTGCACTTTTCGATGCGAGAGGGGGAGACTCGCCCCATGAGAGGCTCATCGTACGGGCCAGGGGGGATGGTTCTGGCGCTGATTGTGCACAACTCTCGCATGCCGGCCGGGGCACATCAATTGAAAAGGGCACCCTTTTGAACGAAAACACCCCCCTTTTGCAGGAGTTCATCAGGGACCGATGAACATTTCCAGAGGGTGGCAACCACCCTCAGAACCTCACCCGCATCGATTGAAGCGCCAAGAAAGCTGTCACCACCTCGAAGGGTGTCACCAGTTGGTGCTACCGCCAAGGGTCGGTCCATTTGTTAAGGCATTTAATGAATAAAAGGGCTTGTTGTGTGAATAGGATTTGGACCAATCAACTGACTGTTGAGCCAGCCTTTCTTTCAGCGGGTTGATGCCAGGTCCTTTATCGATTTGATGGTTACGCCGCCGCTCTGTATCTTTCCGGTGAATGCGGCTTTTGGGCCGAAGATCGCATAGTTCACCGGAGCCTTGTCCGAGTCGAAGAAAACGGTGAAGGCGAAGTTGTCGCCTGCCTTCTCATCGTGTACCGCTGCAATTTCAAATGGAGCTGGTTCAACAATATCCCTTCCGCCCACTTTGGTATTGGCGACTGAGGCAACTGTGGAGCAGTCTATCTCACCGGTCAACTTTACCATCGCTGCTCCGTCCGGCGTTACAGTGAATTCTGGAACCTGCACATCCTTAGTAAGCATGACCATCTGGAAGCTGTTGGCGTCAATGACGACTCTGCCCATTTTGTAGGTTTCCATCGCGAAAGCTTGCGGATTACTATCTACACGACAAAAGGCACGGTCCAGGTCGAAATGCCAGACTTCCTCCATAGGAATGGTTGGCAACCCGGTCTTGGGGTCGGGCATGAGTTTTAGATTCGTTCCTCCGCCATAAGCGACGTATCCATCGAGACTTTTGAGAATCTTCGCCTGCTCGCTATTGGTTTCATCAAGTTCTTTCTGCAACGCAGATTCATTTTGAACGGCTGCCGCCCATCCGGCCCCAAGAATCCCTGCTGAAGCCGCGAGTCCAGCTGCAGTTCCTAGAAAGGCCCTTCGTGATACCCCGTCTCTTCTTCCTGTTCTGGTTTTTCCTGGCAAGAACGACAACTTGACAATTAGTGAACTTGCGTGCTTCATAAAGTAACCCCGTCTGGAACGGTTTTGTCCGACGCTACACAGCACACAGTCCGTCTGGGTAGTGAGGATGAAGACCGACTCCACTCGGCGCAACGAGGAGGAAGCTTACTCTGACCTGAGAATTATTCCTTCCCAACTAGAAGAGTTTGTCTTTGTCCAGCAATAGCTCTGTCTCAGAGTACCTGCGGCCGTACATTTTCTTTACGAAGAGAAATCGTCTAGCTCTTTCCCTAAGTTCCTTCTCGTAGATTTCTATTACGCCGTCAAACAAATCTATGATTGTTTGAGTTTCTTCCTTTGCAGCCACAAGAGGATTCAGGGTTGTCAAAATTGTGTAGCCCTCTGACTTACGCTTTACAATGAACTCTTCTAACCATCTTCTAGTCATGACCGCCTTATGTTGAACCAGCACGTCTGACAAAAGATCGACAACTATCAGCTTACCCGTTTTTGACTCTGCGAGTGAAATGGTCGCCTGGCTGAATGAGATGTTGATCTCGCTGAGATTTCCGATTCCTGGGATCTTGTACACGTTCTTGGGAGGCGATATCATCTTGTCCGCCCGCGTGCAGTAAGCATAGAAGTTATCATGGTATCTGCCAGCCAAGTCCTGCGTTCTGCCGATATCACCCGACACAAGCACTGTTGTCTTCCCGGCAGAAAGCGCTGACCCGATGATCTTCCGAAGCAGCAGGTCTCTCTCGTCTGATGCGGGGGAAACGAGGCAGACCGCATAGCCTTCAGGAAGCCCACCGCCAAGTACGACATCAAGCTCTCCGTAGCCAGTCGAAATGCTCGGTCCTGCAATTTCTTTTACGGCAGCAGCCGAAACGGCACCCTTTCTTCTCTTCCTTAGAACTAGAACCGTCGATCCTAACATCCCAGCTGCAACCAATCCGACTAATCCGAAAAGTAACTCGGGTGCTACCCCAAGTATCAGGAATCCGGGGTTGGGCACGACGACCGAAGTAGCGGTACTCATAACCGTGCTAGAGGGAGCTATGGGTGGGGCAGTCACGAGGTTTATCTTCACAATGATGCCCGGGTAGGTGTATGTCCCGAAATATGCGAACCCGGACTGAGAATCGAATATTCCTGAACGAAGATTGCTTTCTCCTCCCGCCAACGTCAAAGTGCCCACTCGAGTGAAGTTTGCGAGGTTAATCTTGATGACACGGCCCCAGAGCTGCGTATCTGTGCCAACTAATGCGAAACCTCGAACCAGATCTATTACCGCTACGGCTAAGCTTCCCTCCCCTGGCCTGAGAGTTAATGAGTCAACACGGGTGAAGTCGGATAGACGAATCCTCACAATCATGCCGGGAAAAGTATCTGTTGCAAAATACGCGAAACCATGCATTGTGTCGATGGCCGCTGAACGAAGGAATCCCTCGCCTGGGTTTAAAGCGAGGGGACCGATACGCTTAAGGTCCGATAGCCGAATCTTTACTACGATGCCCGTTTGTGTTCCGAAGTATGCGTAGTTGTTTGTCACATCCATAATCGCTGACCGGAGACCGTTCTCGTCGGACCTCAGGCCTGATGATCCAACGCGTGTGAGATTCGAGAGCAGAACCTTTACGACAATTCCCGGTGAGGTATCGGTTCCAAAATATGCGAAACCGCGGGAATCATCTATAACAGCGGACCGGAGATCATTCTCACCTTGGTTCAAAGTCAATGCCCCCACCCTCCTGAAATCTGAGAGCCTGACTTTCACTATCTTGCCTGGCTCTGAGATCGTCCCGAAGTAGGCAAAGCCGCTGGCAACATCAATCACTGCGGAGGCAACGTGCCCTTCGTCAGCGTTTAAGACGAGCCCGTCAACCCGGGAAAAATCCGACAGCCCAACTTTAACAACCACGCCCGGTAAGGTGTCCGTTCCAAAATAGGCAAAGCCGTGGACGCTATCAACTACGGCCGAAGTAAGACCACTTTCGCCCTCGTTCAGAGGTAGTGCATCGACGCGTGCCTGTGCATGAGAGCTTGGGATCGACAGAAAAAGAACTAGGAGAACTGATACCGCAGCTATGGATGTTCGAATATCTACTTACCCTTCCTCTTCCCTCTCGCCCACGCAACCGCTATCGCGCCAGCTACGGCTGACGGGATCAGAACAGCCGTTGGTAGATAGAGTGTGCGCGTTGTCTGAAGTTGTTCCGTTGCATTCTCGAGAGCTTCGTCCTCAACCCTCTTGCCTGTGGTAAACACGGTGATTCCAATTGGCGGCTGAAATGGTACAAAGGGCCCGTACCCGACATCGGGAATTTTAACTGTGTAGCCTTCAGGTAAGTTTGCAGGCGGAGGATTGGGATTAGGATTGAACAAGGCGCCGACAGATAGGTTGCATACCACCTTAACCGTTGCCGGAATCACGGCTGCGGACGGGGCCTCTTGGAGCAGGTTGGCCTCCATTTCCACGACGCCAGCGACAAAAACGCCATACGTACCCACCCAATTCGTATTCAATAGACTTGTAGCTTCCCATTTTCCAGTGCTAAGTAGACTCTTCGGTGCTGATGTCGCGTCATCATAATGAACGTAGGCTCCGCCTCCTTGAACTCCACCATCAAATATTCTTCCTTCGCCATTCATGCTCATAGCGTGCTTCACATTTGCAACGTTTGCCCCTTGGCTAAGGGCAACGAAATGGAAATTCGTTTGACCGGCAGCCTGAACAGATCTGACAAGACTGCTGCCCAGAATCGGAAATGATGCCAACCCAGCTGTTCCGATTGCAGCTTTTTTGAGAAACTCTCTCCTTTTCATTTTGTCCCAACTATCAAAATTGCCTTGTATCCAGTTATAAGACATTCGAAAGAATGTTCAATTGCAGGAATCGAGCGAGCTGAGGTTAGAGAACTCGTTGAGGCTTCTGGACTCTGTCAGCCTCTACCCTTATTCGCGCTCTGCCACTCCGCCCCTCTCCCTCCGTCTTCGTCCTTGGCGCTTTGCGATCTGCCAGACAATCGCTGCTATCATCGCTCCTACGAATACACCGTAGAAGAATTGTTGTGAAACTGAAGTGGTGGCGTTCACCGGAGTGAGAAGACTCTAAGAGGCCCCCTTTTCAGGGATTTACGCTAGGTTTCTGGATAGAACGAAGGGATGCAATGGACTTTGCATATCGCTGACTACTTTAGCCCCAATCATTCGTCCAAGCGCAAAGCCGTAGTGGTTGTCTTGAGGGGAAAACCGTCCCAGAGCCTTGAGACCGCAGCCTCAGATGCTTGTCCGACGAAAAAGTCAGGGGGATTGAGCCGGATTATCTGCAAGTATTATTGGTGGCCTAGGATGGGGTGGGGCTTGTAGCCTGCCTCTATGCGTTTAGTGTCTTCTCCGTCGAGCTTTACCTCCAAAGACGCGGAT
>JAHFFU010000114.1 GCA_023247835.1 Candidatus Bathyarchaeota archaeon | reverse complement strand
AGCTGGGTAAGGCGGAGTATTTCGCAACCATGTTCAAGACGAACATCGGCCCCTACGGTGACGTCGCGGGGTACGGTAGGCCCGAAGCAGCCCAAGGTATGTTCGTTGATTTCAAAAGAGTCTATGAAACTAGCCGAGAGAAACTTCCGCTGGGTATCGCGCAGATAGGAACGGTCATGAGAAATGAGATCTCGCCCAGACAAGGCCCCATAAGGCTTCGCGAATTCACAATCATGGAATTGGAATTATTCTTCGACCCAGAGGAACCCCACTGCAAATACATTCATCAAATGAAAGGAGTGGAGGTGCCGCTTCTGCTGGCGAAGGAACGTGAGCGGGGAAGTTCAGAGATAACACGTGTCCCAGCGCAGGAGGCTGCCGCTCATGGTCTTGTGCGAACCGAATGGTCAGCCTATTTCATGGCTCTTTCACTTAAGTTCGTGAATTCTCTCGGTATCCCGATGGACAAACAAAGATTTCTAGAGAAGTTGTCCGCAGAACGATCTCACTACTCAGCACAGCTCTTTGACCATCAAATCTGGCTAGACAGATGGGGCTGGGTCGAAATTGCAGGTCATGCGTATCGCACTGACTACGATCTGTCGGCTCACATCAAATACTCGGGGGTCGATATTTCCGTATTCAAACCCTATCCGAAACCAGTCGAGAAACAATCTACAGTAATAGTTCCCCTGAATTCGGTTCTCGGCCCCCTCTTGCGAGAGAAGGCGAGAAGGGTTGTTGATGCCTTAGTTTCGAGCAGACCAGAAGAAGTGAAAAAAGCATTTGAAAAATCTGGCTATTATGAAATTGAGGGGTTCAAGATTCTCCCATCGCATGTTCGGTTCGAAGACCAAACAGTACGGGAAACCGGGAGGCGGGTTGTTCCTCACGTCGTGGAGCCAAGTTTCGGTGCAGAAAGAATAGTCTACTCGACGCTGGAGTATTCGTACACACGGGCGAAAGACCGAGTGGTCATGAGACTTCCGATCGACCTTGCACCCACCCAGATGATGGTATTCCCGCTTATGGCGAAGGATGGCCTTCCAGAGATCGCCGTAGAGATTCAAGAGTTCCTTCGGGGCCGAGGATTTGAGGTTGAGTACGATGACGGAGGAACCATAGGAAGGCGGTATGCGCGTGCGGACGAGGTTGGCGTACCTTTGTCAGTAACTGTGGATTATCAAACAAGGGAAAAGGGTACAGTCACGCTTAGGGATAGGGATACTTGGCGACAGGTTCGCAACGAGTGGAAAGCGATTCCTGAACTCGCACGACAGTTCTTTCAAGGAAACCTGACTTTCACAGAGCTCGGGTCACCCGTCAAGGTAGCTTACGGATAGCTTAAACCTGGGGCGTCCCAGAGTGTGGGCTATGGTTTAAGTTCTCAAACGCTTTACTGACTACAGAAGTGACGCGGAGGTGCAATAGGGTTGACCTTTCCTATAGAAACGGAAGCAAACATCAGGCGCAGAATGCTTGATCTGTGCCAAACGCATGCAAGGAACATAGTAGAAATAACCCGACAACTCGTGGTTCTCCTGGACAATCTCGCAGACAAGAAACCTAAGCTTGCGAAAGAGAACTACGAAAATATGCTCAAAACGCTTCAAGACAATGAAAAGAACAAGGCCACATTCCTGAATGAGGTGGCATCGGTAGGTAGCTTATTGTTGAGCAGGGAGGACTTCCTCCGCCTCCTATTCACGCTTGGTGAAATAGCAGAGTACTGTGAAGCTATGGGGTACAGGCTCATGGGAGTCGTCGACCTAAAATGGAAGCTAGACAACAAGCGAATTGAAGCAGTTTCCCATTTAATGAGTTCAGTGCTCAAGGAAATCTCGAAGGTAAGGGAAACCCTCCACTCGTTATCCTTCGATGCTGAGAAAGCGGTCGAGACCGCGAAGGCTGTGGAGGACCTTGAGCGCCAGATTGACGCTGAATCACGGCAACTCGACCTAGACTTGCTTTCGAGCAAAATGCCATTGCAAACCTTGCTGTTCTTTCGTGACCTCGTTGATAGAGCCGAAAAAATTGCCGACATCGGCGTTGACGTGGTCGACCATATTCGAGTGTTGGCCCTCACAGCATAGGTAAATGCTAATGAGGCAGCCCATCGCCGCGGAGTTGATTGGGAATAGGCTGATAGTGTGGGACCATAAAGACGGGTTGGCTCTATACAGAATGGGTTTTTTCGGCAAACCCGTAGGGATTCCGAAGCCTAAGCCCGAGCAAGAGTTCAAAGCACCATTGATGCTTGACTTGATGGAGGCGTTGTACCTTCTCGATCGGAAGATCATCAGGGTCGTTGACGTTGAGACTTCCAAACCGGTAAGCCGGTCGGAATTCCTGAAATTAGCGAACAAGACCTACAAGCAGTTCAGCCTGGGATATAGTGCGTACGAGAACCTGCGTGAGAAGGGGTTAATCGTGACTCCTGGAATAAGGTTCGGCTCGGACTTTGCGATTTACGAGCACGGGCCAGGAATCGACCATGCACCTTTCATTGTTACAGTAAGGAAGGAGGAGGAAACAATGGGCCCCTTCGAGGTTGTATTGGCGGGTCGGCTCGCAACTACCGTTCGAAAACAGTTCACAATCGCGGTACCAAGTAGTCGCGGCAAGAAAGTGGACTACTTGGTCTTTCGTTGGTTCAAAGCCTGAATGCCTTGGTTAAGCTGAAATTACTGAATTCTAGTGACCATTTCCACTAACTTTCTGTCTTGCTTGAATCCGATTTTTGTAAAGAGCCTTCGGGCTACCTCATTGCTCTCTCCAAGCCAAACCGTCAATGTTTGCACGCCCCGCTTAACGAGCTTGTTCATGCTTGTTGACACCTCGATTGTGGCAAGCCCCCGCGCCCTATACAGCGGATGAGTGAATAGTTGCGTGACCTTCGCTTCTCGTGGGGAACTGAGCGTTACGAAGCAGGCGCTAACTACGTTATGGATAGCGCCGCCAGTGAACGATGCTTCAGCGACGTAAGCGCCATATGATCCATTCATAATATCACGCAATAGTTTTTCTGCTGAACCAACGCTCGGCAACTTCGATTCAGAACTCTTCTCGTATGATTCATACATCAGCCTGGAAAGCACAGGTATGTCCCGTTCAGCTGGATTGTTAAGCGGGAGGATAGGCATCAGTTTTGTTTCGACAACCGCCCCTTTTAGTCTGACGAGTAGGCGACGCTTTTCAAAGCCATTTTTCGTCAGTTTTTCAGTCAGTTCTTCAGGGGCGCGCAGTGTGAGAGATTCAATTTTCATTCTTTGGAGATCCTGCCCAAGGATGCGAACTAGCTCGTCAAATGAGAGACCGGCCGCGGAAAAGAACCTGTCAAGAAGTGCATTCGTATCATAAACATGGAGTGTGAACAGGGCCCCTGGCCGATCTGTGACAAGAGCGTTCCAGGGCTCAGGGGATTTCTTAAGCTCTGCTAGTAGTTCTTCCGGGTTCGAGCATTGTGGAAATTCCTCCTTCAAATAGGCCTCATTTTCCAGAACAAGGTCTGCAACTTGACCTAAGATAACCGACGATGCTTTCGTTGTTCTGGTGAGCATTAGTCTTCACTCTCAATTAAAAAAACCCATATTCACCCCTATATTCAATCTTGCTAGATCCGAATGTACAGAGGGCTTATTGCTTCGGGTGCTATAGTCGCCATATTCGGTGGCTTCCTGGTTTTCACAGATTTTTATGTTCCCCTAGGCGTATCGATGTTCGGCTTACCAATTTCAATCGTTGGGGCGGTCATGTTCATTCTAGGGTTCATTCGCACCGAACCTTTGCCAGTCGAACCTGAGGTGGGGAAAAAGTTTTGCTGGTATTGTACGACTCAGATTCCTAAGGATTCGAAAGTATGCCACAACTGCAGCCTTCCTCAACACGATGCCAGTGATTGAAAGTGAGGATTGCTCAGGGGGCAGTTTTGTCCTGCGTGCTGTTAGCTCGCTCCGAATGCGCTGAGTTTGAATTTTCGCGCAGTTCAATATGGGCTTGGCCTTCCATGATCTTGCGTTGAAGGTCAGTGATCAGCTCATCAATGGCAACGCTGTCAAGACCAAGCTCCCTGAGAGCTGACAATGTTTCGTCGGAGAGGGTCGCGCCAATATTGGGACCACCGTATCCTTCCATTCCGATTGCACCAAATTTCAACCTGGTCTTCTTGTAATCAAAATAGCCCGTAATATATGTCACGCGTCCTTGTTCGTCTAGTGAGTCAATAAAAACCTCCAGGTCCTCGGGAAGTTCAGGCCTGCTCATGCTGAGTTCTCTCGCTCATGCCTGATGAGGCTTTAGCCATACGCATATACTTGTTTCGGCTAGTGGTGATTAAAGGGGAGCAAGGATTGCTCACAAGACTCAGCGAAGCGGTTTCAATTATAGACACTCAAGCTCTAGGAGAGTCGAATGTTGTGGCCGCGTATCTTGTTATTGGAAAGGAGACGGCGCTTATTGACATGGGTTATCAATCCTCAGCCGAGGTTGTCATTGGAGACTTAGTTAAGCTGGGGATTGGTGGAGATGACTTGGACTATCTTCTCCCGACGCATGTTCATCTAGATCATTCCGGTTCCTGCGGGACGCTGGCCAAAAAATTCACTGAGGCCTCAATTCGTGTCCACCCCAGGGGTGAGGTGCATTTGGCAGATTCCTCGCGTCTTTGGAAGGGCGCGGGGGAGCTATTTGGGGAGGAATTGATACAGCGATACGGCCGGCCTGAACCTATCGAGCAAAGTCGCCTGCGCATTGCA
>JAHFFU010000003.1:3593-13764 GCA_023247835.1 Candidatus Bathyarchaeota archaeon | reverse complement strand
TGGACAGCAGATGGTTTCGCGCAGCTTCTTGCGCGGCCTCGCAGATTTGCTCAATCTCTTCTGTTGTGGGTTTCCTCGTAAACTCAATACTCATTGTAATTATTCCCTGCCTCTGCGGCAAAGTTACGGTCGAATTAGGGCGATGCGGTCCTACTAGGGGGCGGAAGTCTTTGGCCCTTGGAGTCGTTCTTGAAGCTTCTCCTGTACTTCCTTCAACCTTTCCCTTGTGCGTTCCTCTTGTTTTCCGAGGACTGTGACACGCGTGGTGAGAAGCTCCTTTCTATCCTTAAGTTCAGTCAGCAAGTTCTGCCTGTTCGACTTGACAAGTATGCTACCAACGCTCTTGTACACAGGGGTTTCGTCAGTCGATTTTTCAAGTTCGGCTAGGGCCTTGTCCGTTTCGCTCAATTCGAGCTCCAGTTGCTGTTTTTGCGTTACCACAGACTGCAGCGTCTGTTGGAGCTGTTGGAGGCGAACCAATTGCTCCTGCACTTGCGGTGGTAGCTCCACTTCTTCGCCCAAAACTAATGCCTTCAGAACTCGCGCGAATCAGCGTAGCCATAAGATGGCGGCTAATTAAGCATTTCAGACTTTGATAGTCCACGACGCGCACTATTCATCATGATCGACAAGACGATTCGAACAAACTGTCGGACTCATATTACGATAGTTTTCGTCAACTCTCCAAGCTAAATCCAAAGGTCATCCACCTGCTAACAGATCTTAGATGATAACAAACAGCGGCAGGCACATCCAGATAGCTGAGAAGCGATTCTGTTCGAAGTGTAATGTTCTCACCGACCAAGTCTGCCATAAGGTCCGCTATCAGGAGAACCCAGACCAGGCCGGGACGCTAATCAAGAGGAGTTACTGGGTCTGTCCCGCATGCCTCACCGACACAGAGGATGTGAAAGTTCAGCCGCTGCCTGGGGATAAGTTGAAAATCATCAACAGGTTACTCAAGATGCAAGGGGACTATGCGATACACTCGATGAACATCTCATCACAACCTGAGAAGCTAGTCATCGAGATAACTATCAAAGAATAGGCTACCCTGAGCGGCATCCCTTTCTTTTAATCCCAGAACAACCGAGTACGTGGCGGGCACTTGGGCTCGGAGGTTCTTCGCATGCCTGAACTGGTGAAAAAGAATATCGAGATGGACGAGGAGACCGGAGCGGTCAGCGGCTTTCTGAATTACTCAAACGCGAAGGTTCCTGTCCCAAACAAATTCGCCACGACCACAGAACTGAACGCGACCAAGTTGGTCGGGTTAAAGCAGGAATTTCCGACAGAGATCGTCATAGCTGGTAAACTGATCTACCCCGAAACACTGAAGCGCATACTGAAGGAGGAGGTGTTTCTCAAAGAGTTCGCGAGGCGTCTCGCTCGCGAGACATCTAGGCACGAAGATTCGTTAAGCATGCTTTTCCTTGTGCTTAAGGGCGAAGCTGCGATTGTTGAATCAAGCGATTTGCGAACGGTTCTCGACCTTCAATACTTCTCGGACATGGATGTGGTCACAGTCCAGCAAAGTCCGGGCGTGTCCCCGACCGATTTCTTGGCGCTTTATCGGTTTGCTGAAAGATGGTTGGACAATAGAGGTTTGGACAAACCACTGATGCCCGTGTTGGCCCCTGCTGCGACGAGGGATGAATTTGAGAAGACATTGAAGCAGGTCTTGAAGAGGGGTAGCAAGCTGATCGGGTTCGACATGAAGGGCGGCTTTTACTACCAGGCACTTCGCTCCTTAGAGGATGCGAAGAAGAAGGACCCAAGCCTCTGGATACATGCCTTTCAAGTTCCGCCAAAGATCCGGTTTGCTAGAAGCTTCCTCCATTGCTCGGAGGGTATGATGCTGCCCCTATTTGGAGTGGACAGCTTCAACAGGTGGGTCGTCCCGCCTCCACCAGTTCCCTTGACCAAGGACAAGATCAACAGGTTCGATTCAACGAACTGGGGAGTTTTCAAACGAAAGGAATGGACTCAACAATACGGAGCGACCTTGCACTGCACTTGTCCCATGTGTAATAAACAGAGACTTCCAAGTTTCTTCCTCGGCCAGGTGCTAACCGTTCTCGGTAGAAGTAAGGTTCACGACCACTACGCACAACGCGAACAGCTTTTGCAATTATCTGAGCATGTCAAAAGAGGAAACGTAAGGAGCTTCGTTTCCAAGAAAAAATACCCTAAGGATTTTCTTGAGCAGGTGAAGAGATCAGATTCGGTATCGGGCTAAAGTTTTGCCTCAGTCATCTTTGTCATCAACGCTCGGAGGTCGACTTCAGATCTCGTACGCCAACCTAAGGACATTACGCCAGCATCATCCTCGTCTAGGTATCCAGTCCTGAGGAATATGTCGACTAGTGTGGCAGCCTTCCAGCGGCCGAACTTGTGGGCTAGTAGCTTCTCTACGTCCTCTCGTGGGGCCTTGCCTTGTTTGGAGACGAGGTATGCGAGGGAGGCGCTGAGGGCGGCCAAGTTGTCAACCCGCCAGCCGATCATCTTTGCTTCCTTGAGGCCTAAGGTGCCTTTCAAGGTCACGTGGTATCTTGCTTCCTCGGTGGAAGCGGGAACGCCTTCAGGCGCCATCTCACCGGTTCGCGGCTCTGTGACCTTCTTGATCTCCAAATCCAACTCAGCTAAGAGTTGGTTTAATTGCCCAAGTACCTGTTCGTAGTTTTTCCCCAGCTTCTCTTTCAGTTCCCACTCTCTCGCGCCGGGTATTTTGCCGCGGCGAAACAGCAGAAGGTGCACAGCACGCTTCAATTTGTCTGAGTAGAAACTCTTCGTTTCAGCTTTTTCCAAGACGCTCACGCCTCCTTCGGGATCGCTATGGGAAAACTCACACCGTCCGTGACTGGTTTTTCTGTTGGCAGGTCCACTGGGACCAGTAGAAGCTGCTCCCCCTCTGTGTGGAGTTTCGCATAACCGTATGTTACGAGGAAGCTGACGAGGTAGGCCCTTTGCACAGTTTCTCGGTAGGACGGACTCCGAACAAATTTCCAATATTCCACTGGTTTCTGGTCCCTGCTGTGAAGGGCTCGGAGCTCTTCCCAAAGTGTTGTGAGCCGTTTTCCAAAATCTTCCCCATGTATTCCCAAACCTGTCAGAGTTGCCGAGTCGGCGGTTTCAGGTTTCTTGCCGCCTGAGTAATCCCGTCTCTTCCAGCGCTCTGCGATGGGTAAGAGGAAATTCCAGTAATCAAGGGCCCCAGAAACGGCTTCGTGCGTTAACTGCTCCAACTCCGCAAGGGGATGCCAGCTTTGGAGAAACACTTCGGCAAGCCGTTTCTCACTCATTCGTTCAACCTTCCTGACGATGAACTCCGGGTCGGCGTAGAGTGCGCTCGACTGGAACTTGAGCTGGGTGTTCTGGAGCCTAACGACTTCAGAGAGCCTGTTCAGCGTATGTGCGTCGAGGCAGTGGTCGCCGAAACTTTCCCACAGCGGAAAGTATTGCCGGAGCGTTTCAACGCCGAGTTTGACGTCGAGGAAGAAGGGGTTGAATTTTCTTTCCGAGATAGCATCGCAGGTCTCTATGACCTCCTGTAGCTCTCTTCTGCCCGATGCCAGCGTAGTGCGGGTGGGTTTTTTCTCCGTCAAAGTCACTTCAACTCGCTAACGACCGATGTTCCGGCCACGTTCTGGACAACGATGACGTGGCTGTTTTCGGTCACGTTAACCTGTCCCGGCGTGATGGCTACGTACTGACCCTGCATCGTGGTCCCAGCGCTTGACATGATCAGTTGGGTAACCAATTCGCGGTTCTTGGGGTCCATGTGAACATCAAACTCGTCGATTGCCCTGAAAGGAGACGTGATGTGCTGCTGAAGCCCCAACAGGAAGGACATCATCGCGATGCTTCTTTCTCCACCGCTTTGTGTGAAGGCGTCGAGGGCCGTGGGTTTGTTACCTTTAAACCCTACGAGTATTTCGAGACCGCATTTCTCGATGTCTCTGGACGAAATTACGCGAATGGCTCCGGTAGCTCCCACGGTTCCTAGGATTTCGTTGTACCGGCCGGTTAATTTTTCAAGGAAGGCGGACAGGACGTCACGCCAGCGGGCTAGGCGTTTGTCGAGCTCTGTTAAGACTTCCTGACGACTCATTGCAACCTGGTCGGCCTTCTGGCGAAGCTCCTCGTAGACCTTGGCGTAGGATGAGTACATGCGTTCGACATCTTCGGAGAGTGTAGCGAGGGGTTTCATCTGTTCTTCGACGGCGCCGATTTCGAGCATGATGTCAAATATCTTCCTCGGGGATTCAATTGGCGGCCCAGCTTTCTCTGCCGAGGCGACCATTGGGTCTAACTCTTCCTTAGCTAAGCGGACTTGGGCCTGGAGGTCCGCTACTTCTTCTGTGAGTAGTTTTCTCTTGAATCCCGAAACTTCATACTCGACGTTTGTGTCGATGAGCCTTGTCAGTGCGTCTTCTAGGCGGCCACTTGTATCTGCCATTTTTTCGTTGAGCGTGGTCATTTTTTCTTTGACTTTCGCAAGTTTTCCTTGTGATTCCTCAGCCGTTTCTCGCCAGGACAGCTTCAGTTTGTCGAGTGAGTGTAGTTCGGGCCTGGTGGTTGTTGGTTCTTGTTCCTGTTCTACGGATTGGAAGTCTTGAAGAAGGTTTGTAGTCCATTCAATGTTCAATTCATGACGTGTAATTTCTTTGACGAGCTCAACTCGGCTATCTTCGAGTTCTATTCGTCCTAGGTTTAGTTCGTCGAACTTTGCTTGGCGTTTCTTCTTTGAGTCCGCTAGCTCCTGGATTTTGTTCTCAATCGACTGTAAGGATCTCGTCTTCGATTCGATTCTGGCTTCGATGTGGGTTAATGCTTCTTTCTTCTTCTGGATCCTGCTCCAGAGCAGTTCTCGCTTGAGGGCCTCGAGTTTAGTTTCCAGTTGTTGTTTCTGTAGGTAGCGTTCGTATTCACGTTTCCAGTAATCATGTGTTTCCTTAGTGGATTCAAGGACTTGAGCGAGGGATTGCTCTTCGCTAGCGACACTCTCTAAGCGTTTTCTAGCATCGAGAACTTCCTCTCTGTAGGATTGAAAACCAACCGCCTCCTCCAGCATCTTCAGCTTATCCTGAGCGGTTACAGCGGCGAAACGGCCGACCATGAACTGGTGCATTATGACTAGTATGTTGTCGGGATTCAGACCAAGGGAGAGGAAAACGTCGGTGATGGTAGATTTGGGTGCAGGCTTGTTTTGCAGAAGGTAGTAGTAGGTGCCGGTGCTCTTGATTACGCGCGTCACTGTAACTAGGTCCGAGTGGAATTTTGGGAATGGGCGCTTAGTTCCCGTGTTGTCGAGGATTAATGTGATTCTGGCCTCGTCGTGTCCCCACTTCACAAGGTCGCTCAAACGCTTCGATCTTTCAGTGTAGGCCTGCCCTAAAACAACGGAAACGGCAAGCAGAATGGATGACTTTCCAGCTCCGTTCGGCCCACAGATCAAATTTAGCCCGGGTTCTAAGGGAACGTAAGAGTTCTCGTAGGACATGAAATTTGTAAGCACTACGCCCTTTATCATCTGACCCGAACTGCCGTTTGAAATCTAAAGTTGCCTACTGGTGCGTAAAAAACGTTCAGGGATTTTCGGGGCCTTTTCCCCATTAGCTGTGATTCGCGGATCCTTCGGGGAATTTCAACTTTCAAAACCGGAACAATGTTCTTCGGTTTGCCATGGCGTGCGCGGGTAAATCATGACATCTGTTATGTCAACTTTTGTTTGAAGAATTGCATCTTGGGTTGAAAGAAATTTGCACGGATATCTACGTTTAAATATGATAGCGCCTTCACGAAAGCCCCTCGGCGGGAGTGACTAAGAAAGTTTGCTGAGGCTCGGTAAAATTCTTCATCTTTCGAATAGCCGTAGCCTCATAGTGAAATGCGACGAAGCCCGCTTTGTTAAGTTGGGCACGCGAGCTTGTGACAGCAAACTAAAGGAAATAGGAAGGGTCCAAGATCTGTTCGGACCCATATCCTCGCCTTACATCTTGATCAGACCCGTGGTTCCTTCGCCTGCCAAGTATGTAGGCCGTATCGCTTACTCCTTGGATTAGGGTAGATGAGAAAGAAAGTGTCTGAAGAAACTGATGGTGAGTTAGGCGAAGCCCTACACCCTACACAGAAGTTGCGCGTTTGCCCGGAGTGCGGCGGACCTAAACTAATGCGCGACTATGAGGCCGCTGAAATTGTTTGCAGCGCTTGCGGGTTCGTAATCGACGAAAAGCTTGCTGACACTAGACCGGAGTGGCGGGCCTTTGACGACGAGCAAAAGGCAAAACGAAGTCGTGTTGGCGCTCCTTTAACGTACACTATTCATGACAAAGGCCTCTCAACTGTTATTGACTGGCGTGATAGGCGTGTTCTTGGGAAACATGCAACTGCTGCCCAGAGGTTAGACCTCTACAAGCTTCGTAAATGGCAAAGCAGAGTGCGAGTTTCCGATGCCACTGAGAGAAACCTCGCGGTTGCTTTGGCTGAACTGAGCAAACTTTCCTCTTCCCTCAACCTTCCTAAGAACATTCTAGAGACGGCCTCGGTCATTTACCGGCGAGCTATCAAGAAGCGTTTGATTCGTGGACGGTCAATCCACAATGTTACCGCAGCCGCCATTTACATGAGTTGTAGGCAGTGCGGTGTTCCGCGGACACTGGACGAAATAGCATCGGCCTCGAGCCTAAATAAGAAAGACGTCGGCAGAAGCTACCGGTTCATGGTGCGCGAACTCGAAGCCTTCGTGCCACCGTCGACGAGCCGGAACTACGCCGCACGGTTCAGTAACAAGCTCGTGATTTCAGGAAAGGCGGAGGGGATTGCGATTCGTATCCTTGAGATTGCTAAGGAGATGAAGTTAACAAGCGGCAGGGGTCCAACAGGCATCGCCGCTGCGGCTACATATATTGCCACAGTTCTCACGAACGAAAGGAAGACTCAGCGTGAAATAGCTGAGATCGCGAACGTGACCGAAGTAACGATTAGAAACAGGTACAAAGAGCTTCTTGAGCGACTGTTTATCGAAGTCCCACTCTAGCGTAACCAGATTCTCAACTTGCAGCTTTCGCACGCAATTTCGCTATCTCGCACAGGCCGAATTCATACGTGTCCTGATTTATCCGCCAGGTTTTTGTGTAATACGGAGCGTTAACCTGTGCTTTCTTTGTGGTTATGGTTAGTTTCTTGGCCCGTACTTCGCCGGCAATGTATTTTTTCTTGCTCTGAAGAAAGCTTGCAGCCTTTTTTGTGGGAGCAGTGATGTAAGCGTGGACGTAGGAATCTACCTTTAGATCCATCTCTTTCCTCATCTGCTGCATCCGCCTGACGGCATCTCGGGCTAAGCCCTCAGCTAGTTCACTCCGAGAGAGCTTCAGATCGAGGTATATGCTACCATCGGCGAAGTTGGCCTTAGCGAAACGTGTGTCTGCCTCAAATTTGGAGGTGGCACCTTTCAGTGTTGAGACTAGGGTTCGCGTGTTCGCCTGTTCCAGAATAAGCGCCTGGTAGCTCTTCAGGGCGGTTCGGATGGTTCTGGAATCGCTTGCCACAACCACTCGCGGAACCGGTTGTCTTTGCTTCAGTGCTTTTTCCATGCGCGCAACAGCGACTGCTGACAGCAGGTCCTTAGCCGCATCCATCTCCTCCTCCAATGAATCATCGATCCACTTCTCATCGAATTTCGGCCAGTCCAGAAGGTGCACGGTTTGGGGGTGTTTTGGCCCCGCATTCCTGAACATGTGTTGGTAAACCGATTCGGTGAAAAATGGCGCGATCGGGGTCAGCATTGTCAGCGCTGCTTTGAGTGCTGTGTACAGAGTCGAGTACGCTGCTAGCTTGTCCCGAGTCTCTTTCTCAACCCATGTTCTGCGTCTTATGAACCGTACATATGTGTGGCTTAGGTCCTCCACTAGGAAGGATTTGAGTTTTCGAACCGCTTCATGCACCTTGTATTCGTCCATTAGCTGGGTCGCTTCCTTGATGGTCCGGTTCATACGACTCAGTAGCCACCTATCCTCCGCGCGGAGATTTCTGGCCAATTTCCTTGTGGGCCATTGGGATGGTGAAAATTCATCCAGGCTCATGTAGGTGCTGGCGAAGACGAATGTGTTCCAGAAAGTGGTCAAGTCGCCGCTGTGCTGTTTTATCGCGTCCCAGGAGAATCTCAGGTCTTCCCATAATGTAGTCTGGAGCACGTAGTATCGGAAGATGTCCCGGCCAAATTTTTCAACAACCTCATTAGCCGTAACGAAGTTACCCAGTGATTTGTGCATCTCCCGTCCTTGAGCGTCCAACGCGAAGCCGTGCATGAGCACTGATTTGTACGGGGATTTGCCCATCGTCACCATGCCATTTCTCAGCAGGGCAAAGAACCATGCCGTGATCTGGTCGCGTCCTTCGACGATGAAGTCTGCGGGCCACCAGAATTTCGATTCACGGAGGGTCTTGGGGTGGCCAAGGCATGCTAGTGAGGCGCTGCCTGATTCGAACCAGACGTCCATGACGTCGGGTACTCGAGCCATTTCGCCGCCGCAGTCGCACCGGAGCTTCACAGTATCTACCCACGGCACGTGCAGGGTGGGCAGGCTAGGTGTCGAGGTTGCTTTTTCGAGTAGTTCCTTCTTTGACCCGATGATTCTTTGCTCCCCACAGGAGCTGCAAATCCAAACCGGAAGGGGGGTGCCCCAGAACCTCTGGCGTGAGACAACCCAGTCTTTCAGGCCTTGAAGCCAATTCTTGAATTGATTTGCCCCTGCCCAAACAGGAATCCACAGCGTCGAATCGACTTCTTTTATGAATGCGTCCTTCAGCTGGGCGATGCGTATGACCCACTGGGTCGTTGCTCGGATCAGCAATGGTGTTTTGCAGCGCCAACAAACGGGGCTTCGGTGTTCTATCTCCCCAGAGTGAAGTAGCATTCCCATCGATCTCAGGTCGTCTACTATCTCAGGATTGGCGTCTCTAACCGATTTACCCGAATATTTCCCGGCCTCGGGGAGCAGCTTCCCTTGATCGTCCACCAACATTAGAACGGGTAATTTGTTACGTACACCGACTTCGTAATCCTCCTCACCATGACCAGGCGCGGAATGAACACACCCGGTTCCCTCTTCAAGGGTCACGTACTCCTTGCTGAGAACTACGCGATGACCGTTCTTCAGATTGAGTTGGGCTGGGACTAGGCTCTCCAGAGGCGAGCGATACTTTAGCCCCTCAAGCTTAGTTCCCGGGAAGCTTTCTAGAAGCGCCAGCTTTCGGCCGGTTTCTTTTTCAACTTCCTCTATTCGTTCTTTAGCGAGAATGAAGGTCTCCTGCTCAGACTTAACCCTGGCATACTGGAATTCAGGGTTTACCATAACCGCAACATTGGACGGAAGTGTCCAGGGCGTCGTGGTCCAAATTAAGATGAACTCGTTTTGCTTGCCTTCCACTAGGAACTTTACGTAAATCGATGGATCGCGGAGCATTTTGTATTCTAGAACGACCTCGTAATCCGAAAGGACTGTTTCACATCTCGGGCACCAGTGCACAACTCGCTGTCCATGTTCGAAGAGGCCTTTTGAGGCTGCCTGCTTGATGCCCCACCAGTCGCTTTCGATGTAGTCGTCGTGATGTGTCATGTACGGCCTCTTCCAATCCATCCAAACTCCGAGATCTTGGAAGGTCCCAGTCATTGCGTCAGAGTTCATTTCTGCGAATCGACGGCATTCAGTGATGAAACGTTCCAATCCGAGGCTTTCGATGTCTTTCTTGGTTCTAACTCCGAACTTCTGCTCGATTGCGATTTCGATGGGGAGGCCGTGGCAGTCATAACCTGGTTGGTCCCTTACGTTGAGCCCTCGGGTACGCTTGTACCGAATTACCGTGTCTTTCAGAACCTTGTTCCAGGAAGTTCCGATGTGGGGGGTGCCTGAAGGGAACGGAGGGCCATCGAGGAAGTAGAACTTTGGTCCCTTGGACTTAGACTTCCTCACCAATTCGTAGGTTTGATCTTCTTCCCAGAGTTTCTTTACCTCGCCCTCGACGACCTTAGGCTGATATTGCTTCGGCAACTCGCCTACATGCTTGCTCATTGCCACGACCCCTCCTTACTCGCCCCGCCAAGAACTGATGAAAAATGATGCCCGCATTGGCCGAGAACAAAGTCACAGTCAAGACTGAGACTGTGAAG
>JAHFFU010000003.1:0-3493 GCA_023247835.1 Candidatus Bathyarchaeota archaeon | reverse complement strand
CCTTTCGAGACACTTTTCAGACTCTACGTGATAGTCATCACTGCGATAATGTTGCACTGTCTAGGAATCGAATCCACTGCGCACACTTTCGGGGCAAGTGTGGTTACGGACCGGGGGGAAATTCTCTCTGACGTTCGTGATGTTCATCTTTCAGCTCCTGGAAAGGGAATTCATCCTCGCGAGGCCGCCGAGCACCATAGCGAGGTTGCGGCCCGAGCCATCTCAACCTCGCTAGGAAAGGCCGGAATCAAAGCTTCCAAGCTCGCCGGCGTGGCCGTTTCCATGGGTCCTGGATTGGGCCCTTGCCTAAGGGTAGGAGCCACGGTGGGCAGGTCAATAGCCGCCTACTTTCGCATCCCATTCATTCCAGTCAACCATGCTATTGGGCACATTGAGATCGGAATCCTCACCACAGGAGCCAAAGATCCGCTCGTGGTCTTGGTTTCTGGCGGCCACACTGCGATCGCCGCCTTTTCGGGGGGCCGCTGGCGAATATTCGGCGAAACCGAAGACATCACTATCGGAAACCTCTACGACATGTTCGCAAGGGAGATTGGCCTGCCCTCCCCCGCGGGTCCCGAGATAGAGAAACTAGCCGAAGAGTCATCGACGTTTTTGTCATTGCCCTATGTGGTGAAAGGTAATGACGTGTCTTATTCCGGGTTGCTGACCGCTGCTCTCTCGAAGCTGCGGTCCGGCGCCAAATTACCAGACGTCTGCTATTCGATGCAGGAGGTTTCATGTTCAATGCTCGCGGAAGCAGTTGAAAGAAGCCTGGCGTACACAGGCAAGCGGGAGCTCCTTTTAACTGGGGGCGTGGCAGCAAACAAGACGCTGTGTAGGAAACTTGAGGAAGTAGCCGAGCTGCATGATGCTGTGTGCCACGTGGTTGCTTCCGCCTACACCGGTGATTGTGGTGCACAAATTGCTTGGACCGGCATGCTAGCACTCAGAGCTGGCCTAACAACGCCGTTGGACGAGGCACACGTAAGGCCGAAATGGAGGCTGGAAGATGTTGACATTCCCTGGAGAATCAGCGCAACCTAAACTAATCTACAAGGGCGCCGAAGCCGAAATCTACTTGGAGAACTGGCACGGAGAGCTCGTCATCAGAAAGAGCCGCATGGCCAAACCCTACAGGGTTCCTGAACTCGACGATGCAATCCGCCGAATGAGGACGACCCACGAAGCAACTATGATGCACGAGGTTAGGAAGCTGGGCGTCCCAGTCCCAACAATTAAGCACATTGACCCCGATTCCTGCACCTTGATAATGGATTACGTGAAGGGCCCAACGCTCAAGGAAGAACTATACGGACTCACAATGCCCAAGCGTCGGGAGCGAAGCATCTCCCTAGGTAGGCTGCTGGGCCAAATGCATGAGGGCGGAATCTTTCATGGGGACATGACTGTCTCGAACGTCCTATCCGAGGACGGCAAGCTGTTCATAATCGATTTCGGCCTAGGAGATTTCTCGGCGGAGATGGAAGATAGGGGTGTGGATTTGCTTCTGCTGAACAGGGCGATGAAGAGCACACACTACGCGTTCCACACCTTTCTCTTCAACGCCTTCCTGAAAGGCTACGCGAAGGCTGTCGGTGGGAAACGAAGCAAAGAGACCATGCAGAAGATGCGCGAGGTCGAGAAGCGGGGCAGATATTTTGAAAGGGCTTAGCCGAACAATCTATTTCGCAACAGGCAACAGGAGCAAGTTCATTGAAGCAGCCCAGATCACCTCAGATTTTGGAATCAATTTGAAGTATCTGCGTTTCGAGAAACAGGAGATTCAATCAAACGATTTGACCGAGATCGCCTCCTTCGCAGCTAAGCAAGCTGCCCAATCAAAAAGCTGCACGGTGATTTCGGAGGATTCCGGGTTCTTCGTGAACGCACTGAGGGGATTCCCCGGCCCATACTCATCATACGTCTTTCGGACTCTAGGGTCGGAGGGCATCTTGAAGCTCATGGAAAATGGCAGGAACAGAAAGGCATTCTTCAAAGCAGCTGTAGCCTTCTGCAGCCCAGAGGCGCGTCCGAGATGTTTTGCGGGCGTGGTAGAAGGCCTCGTTAGCAGCAAACCTAGAGGAACCCACGGGTTCGGTTTCGATCCAATCTTCATCCCCCGCCGAGGAGATGGACGAACATTTGCCGAAATGACCACTGATGAGAAGAACGCCCTGTCACACCGCGCCTTGGCATTCTCAAGATTCGCAAAATGGTTCCTGGCTAAGCGAGCACGCGTTCTGAGTTAGACAAGTTAAATAATCGAGGCTCAAGGACTAGGTGGCAATTTCAGATTTGGAGTGTGCAAGTTAACGGCGAGGCTTTACACAAGCAAGCGGGGAAAGTCGGGGTCAACCCGCCCCATAAGCAAGAAGGCGCCAACCTGGTGCAAGTATACACCGGAAGAGGTGGAAGCCTTAGTTCTCAAGTTATCCAAGGAGGGTAATTCGCCAAGCACCATCGGAATGCTCATGCGCGATCGTTACGCTGTACCATTAGTCAAGTCAATTACTGGGAAGAATGTGCGAGAACTATTGCAAACCACACAGCAAGCGGGAACGCTCCCCGAAGACTTGAGCGTGCTTCTGAAGAAAGCGGACCACCTTAGGCGGCACTTGGAGAAGAACAGGAAGGATTACGTTAACAAGCGGTCATTGGCTATGATTGAATCGAAGATTCATCGCCTGGTTAAGTACTACCGACCCAAGGGACAACTGCCTTCCGAGTGGGAATATAAGCACGTTGTGGCGTCAGTGGCATAATGAATGCCCACTGAAGGTAGCCGCGACGCTTTCATCGAACGAGCGAAAGCAGTTTCACAAGTAATCAAAGAGCATCTGCAGTCAGATTCCTTTTTCACGGTCGTGTCCCATCACGACGCCGACGGCCTATCCTCCGCAGGAATAATGGGCTCCGCCTTGGCACGCGCCAACGCCAGATTCAATATCAGAATAGTCGAGGAACTGCGCGAGGACCTTGTGGACGAAATCTCAAGAGCAAAACCTGACATTGTAATTTTCACGGACATAGGAAGCGGTTACCTGGAGCTTTTGACCACACGCCTCGAAACAAAGGCCGCGATCATCCTAGATCATCACCCCCCTAACACGCAGAAATCCGACAGAATCATTCAACTAAACCCACATATGTTCGGAATAGACGGCGCCACATTGGTGAGCGCGGCAGGCGTATGTTACCTGGTGGCCCGAGCCCTTTCTGAAGGGAACAAGGACTTGAGCGCTTTGGGGATCGTTGGTGCACTAGGTGATATGCAAGACAAGAACGAGAAGAGGTCGCTCGCGGGGTTGAACGAGTTACTGGTTGAGGATGCTGTCTCATCGGGGAACGCGAAAGTGGACTCTGACCTCGTGGTTTATGGGAGGGAAACTCGGCCAATTCACAGGTCGCTAGCGTACACAACGACACCATACTTGCCCAACCTGAGTGGCCGCGAAGACAATTGTTTGACACTGCTCTCGAACGCTGGCAT
>JAHFFU010000113.1 GCA_023247835.1 Candidatus Bathyarchaeota archaeon | reverse complement strand
AGGTTTCGCTTTGGCCTCGGGTGGAACTGCCTCCAACGGATCCGCGTAAAGTTTGATCTTTTCAGCAGGTAACCGCGTAGTTTTTCCAGTTTGCGGGTCCACTCGAAAGTATCCAACTTCGCCAGTTAACGCATCTACAACCATTCCCGCAATCAGAGATGAGAATTGTTGGAGGTTTCTTTGTGTTGCGATATCTGTATCGGAGAAGAAGAGACCGCCCTCGGTGTGTGAATGGTACCAACCAACAATGTTACCTTTTATCCGTCCAGTAACGAGCGCGTCCGCTATTTTTGCGAGCGCGTTCGAAGGGAGGGTTGCGCGGTGAGGTTCGGCTGAGAATTCACCCGTGATCGAGTCTTCGATGATTATGGCGTCATCTTGAAGCCTGCCGAGAAGTAAGCCTATTATCTCATTCTTGGTCCCACGTGAAGCCTGAACTAGTCTGTCGTTGACAGGCTTCCATATGCTCACATAGGACAAAGACTACACCGAAATCGGAAGGAAACAAAAAATGGGGTTCTTCCTAACGCCACTAACGCCCTAGCATGCCGAGTATACCGCCGAGCACGCCTAGAACGAAGCCGGCAACAAAACCGCCACCAATTATCAAGCTCAGCACGGCCAGCGGGAAGACAACTATGCTTCCAATGGTTCCGTATCCCAGTAGCATCAGTATAGATCCGATCACCAGTATGAGCCCGATAATCGCTCCGATCGCGAACGCAAGGCTCGCGGGGCCGACGGCTGGTAACCAGAAGAAGACTCCAGTCCACAGGCTGTAGAAACTGGGTGAGAGTAATGCTGCAGCGTTAAGGATTACGAGGATGCCTGCGATCATCGCTAGAATGAATCCCCACATAGCTCTTGGTGAAGCGGGCGCGTAGTAGGGGGATGGGTACGGAGCAGCCATAGCTGGCATTGGCATAGGGGGTGGGCCGTATGCCGGTCCCGGTGCTGGCATTTGCATTTGCGGGGCCGCTACCATCGGTACCACGCCTGCGTAGCATTGAGGACAGAGCACGAGGTCCATGTAAGCTTTGGAATCGTCGCGGCAAATCGATCTTCCGCAACGGTTACAGACGTAGATGGCGGGTAGGTTCGGGTGGTAGAAGCATTGGCCGGGCGCTGGAACCCTGATTGGGTTTCCTGGGCTGACTGGGGTTACAACTCGGACTGATGGGACTGGTTTGAGTGCAGGTGCCATTGCGCCGCCGAGTGAGGCTCCACAACTTGAACAGAATGCTGCGTCGTCACGGTTGTTGTAGCCGCATGTTTGGCATTTCTTGACCATTTTCCTAAATAGCCTCCTTTAGTTGATTTGACTCGGAAAGACGGTGCCGTTGTGAACGCACTTAAGCGTTTGGTTAACCATTGTCAAATAGGTGAATGATAAAAGCCCGATTATACCATTTTTTAACGCAAAGAATGGCGACTAGGTCGAAATGCCTCAATCCAGGATGGGCGATGCTCTTTTGACAATGAGAGAGCAACGCCCTGGTTCAGGCTTCATCTACGCGCATTTCAGAAAGTTGGCCTGAGCACCGGAGAGGGTATCAAAGTGGGACCAGTAATATCTGTTTTTTACTAATAGCTAGTTTTCGTATTCGACCTCGGTAATTCCCCTGATTCCAACGCATCGCGTTCACGACGTGTTAATCGCTATCAAGCAGTAATGCTCAGCTTTCACATGAAGATCAATTATCTTCTATCCTTGCAGTAGTTCCTGTAATTCTTCTTACGCAAAGTGATGGTGTAAGATCCCCGTTCTTCACCTTCATGCGGCAGAAACGTCCCCGGTTCAGCTTCCTCGGATTTCAAGCCTTCATTCTGCCTTCATTCTTCAGCCTGAAGGCTTTAGCCTAGGTTGGCGTGTTCAGATGCAAGCATCCTCTTTTTTGTAATGCGTTTGATTTCAGCGATTATGCGACTAATGTTCGCAATCGTCGTATGATGAATCACTCTGATCGCAATGACAGCATCGAAGAACGAATTCCCATAGGGATATCGCGTTGATGTAATGTTCCAGCATCTTAGGTCTCCGGACAAAGCGTTTTGGTTGAATAGCTCATTGGCGCGTGCTATTGCTGCTTCTGATTGATCAAAACCCGACACCAGGAAGTTTCTTTTAGCGAAGTAGAGTGAGTGCCTACCCCTCCCGCAGCCAGGTCAAGTATCTTCACAACTTTGTTCGCTCTGAAGTCATGTTCCAATTGAGGGATTTCATTCTCAACCTCCCCCCTTCCAATACCAGTTTAGCCATGGATCTAACTTCATGGTCTCCAAACAAAATTCTCAATTCAGCATATATTTAGCAAAGTTGAGCATAGGTGGAGTTCGCGCAGAAGCCCCGGTGGCTCAGCCTGGTAGAACAGATCGCCAAAAGCGCCGCCTTGGTACAAAAACAAAAAGGCGTAGGTCGCGGGTTCAAACCCCGCCCGGGGCTCCAACGAAATTTCATGCCGGGGCGAAACAGGTCAAGGAGAGAAAGGGTCTTTAACGGTTCGAGCCTAGACTGGACACACGAGGAAAGATGGAGTGTTGAATGCTTCCGCCGACACTTAGTGCGCGGTCTTTGCATGTGCTTCAAGTTCTTCCTTCGTTTTGAAGAATACCTTGCAAGCTGGGCAGACGAATGTTCCCTCAGACAAACAGGTCACCAGGAACTAGTTCCAACTGCTTGCCTATAAAGTGGCTTTAAGGGTTCTAACATGGAGGCGGGATTCAAGGAGTCGCACTAGTTCGACTTGCTTCGAGAATTTTTGTTTCGTTTGTCAGTTCCGAAGAACTCAATCCAAATTCCATCCGGGTCCTTCACGTAAGCCAGTCTCTCCCGGCCATTCGAGAAGGGTGCAACAGCTCTCTTAGCTCCCTTTGAAATCAGCTGGGCATAGGTAAGGTCGACATTGTTGGCCCAGAATCCAATGTGATCCATTTCAGTTCCAGGTCTATACTTTTCGTAGAACCTGTTTTTGGGCGGGTAGTAGTTCAGTTCAAGCCTCTGTGTTGAGCCGGGCTTCTTTAGGTGGACGAATACGCCTCCGTGACGCATGGTTCCCCTGTGGATTACCTTCATACCCAAGACCTTGGTGTAGAATCTAAGGGAACGTTGTAGGTTCCTGACACGGATACCAAAGTAAACGAGGTGCATAGCTACCAAGCCTTAGAGAGTGCACCTAGCTATCTAAGAAGTCTACCATCGTGAGACGGTAAACGAGGGGGAGGCTTGAAAAGACGTAAATGAACGCGGAGAGTCTGGAAGGGCGTCTGCAGGGACGAGGGAAGATTGGGGTTGGAAGGGTCTTTCGCGGAATCAGTTCAACTTGCTAGTCGGTTGCGCGAGTTAAGTGATGAGCAACTAAGAATTCTTGAGCGAGTCGATGAAGCATGCAAGGAGCTCTACCTTCCTGAGTTTGAGCACTACATAGCCCACAAGTACAATCCCGAAACCCCCCGAGTCTTGAAGAAGTATGATCTCATGGGCCTCACCGTTTCACCCGAGTATGGGGGGGTCGGAGCCGACTCGCTAACTTGGGCGTTGGCCTTGGAACGTTTTGGGCAGCTTGGGCTGAGCGTGGTTACCTTCGTCGATGTCCACTGCCTGCTGGCGTCATTGGCGATTCAACAGTGGGGTAATGAACATCTGAAGGAGAAATATCTCCTCCCGGCTGCTAAGGGTGAGAAGATTCTAGCTTACGGGTTAACAGAACCCGAGGCTGGAAGTGAACCAACCTCACTAAAGACGAGCTATGAGGAGCGCGACGGTGGGTACGTTATCAGCGGCACGAAATATCTCATCTCGAACGGTTCAGTGGCCGACGCTCTCATCATTTTCGCCTACCCGAAAGGCAAGATGGAAGGAATGTCGGCCTTCGTCGTTGATTCCAAATCTGACGGTTTCTCCGTTGCCATGCACCTTGAGGAAAAGATTGGTCTCTTCACCTCTGACACAGCTATGTTGGAATTGTCCGAGGTGAAGGTGCCGAAGGAGAACCTTCTCGGACAGCCTGGGAAAGGGCTACACGTCGCCTACTCAGCTCTATTGAACGGAAGGATAGGGATAGGCTCAGGATGTGTGGGCATAATAGGAGATTGCCTCAACTCTGTCACCGAACGTGCAAAGTCGCGCGTTCAGCACGGCAAGCCGATTGGCAAGCATCAATTGATCCAACGGCACCTCGCAAACATCGCCATGAACTTAGAGATGGCAAGGTGGCCAACGTATTACGCGGCAGTGGAGAAAACGAAACTTGACGCTAATCCATCGAACTTGGAACTTAGAAACAAGGTTGACCTTCAGTCAGCAATCGCAAAGCGTGTCGCTTCCCAATTGGCCTACGAGAGTGCTGACACGGCAGTTCAGGTGTTCGGCGGTTTCGGCTATTCACTGCTATCGCCGGTCGCTAGGCATTTGTGCGATGCCCGTGTGGCGAGAATCTACGAAGGCACGGACGAGATTATGGAACTCAAGATAGCTTCGTTGATTCTAGGGAAAGGCTTCGAAGCATACAGCTAGAGCCCGCCACTCGAGACGCCCTACTCTCTTGCCGTCTCTTTCAACTTGTTCTTGAGGTTCTCAATAACCTGTTCAACCATTTTGCTGGACGTTGAATCCAGGAGCTTGGTGCCAAGCCCGCCCATTATGCCTCCGACGTTCACGTCGGCGACCCATCCCACCTCCGTCCCAGACCCCATCTCTCCAAGGGTAAACCCTGTCTGAATCTCAATTGTGCTACCTACGCCTCGACCGGTACCGATGAGTTTCGCTGAACTAGGGG
>JAHFFU010000112.1 GCA_023247835.1 Candidatus Bathyarchaeota archaeon | reverse complement strand
GCGCTCGGTCATTGCAGGAGGAGGTTTGAGCGAAGTGATATTACTCTTGTAGTATTCCTGAAATTTCTCTTTCAAGAATTCGAAACGCTGACTTTGGGTTCTAGGTAACAGGTTGCTCTTCCTCGCCTACATTTGGGTATGGTGGTATTCTCAGTGTTTTATCTCGAATTGGTTCACGAGAATATATCCTTGCGCATGCGCTCAATTCATAAGCATAGCGGGATACAACTTCAGTCAGTGGCTTTGGAATGAGCGAAGGGTACTTCAAAGTCGGCCAAGTGACCGATTTTCCTGTTGGATCGCTGAAGAAGGTTGTAGTTAGTGGTGAGGATGCCCTTGTGGCTAATGTGGGCGGGACGCTCTATGCAATGACAAGCACCTGCACACACAGGGGTGGGCCGCTAGATGAAGGCGAGCTTGAAGGAGGTACTGTCATCTGCCCATGGCATGGGGGCCAGTTTGATGTTAAGACCGCAAAGGTTGTTGGGCCTCCTCCCATGAGGGACGAAGTGGCCTTTGAGGTGCGCGTTGAAGGTTCCGATGTGCTCCTGAAGAAGAGATAGGGCCGGCCAAGCTAGCTCATCCATTTCCTCGCGATCACCACGAGCGAGACAAGGATTACCACTAGAACAAGCATAAAGGCGACAAGCGTTTCCAGGGGAAACGTCAGAACGTAAACAGCTGTGACCGTCCTAGGCGCGTCCATGACCACGGAGTCTGAGATAATCCTACCATCGTCTGTGACCCAGTAGGCTAAAGCATACTCCACCCACAAGTAACCCAATAGTCCGGCAGCGCGCACATGGGTTTGGGAGTCGACTCCCGCTGTCGCATTTGCATTGTACCAACCTCCTCCTGACGTCGGCCCGTAACTCGAGTTCACGGTGAGCAAATATTGAACCGAATAATTCAGCATCCTAAGGGAATTCGCTGACACTTCGAGGCTGTCGTTCTCTAGTTCGTATTTTGTCCCCGGCCCACCTTGAATCTGAGAATCGAATGAAATCAAATGCGTGGTTCCCTTCTGGAAATAGAGGTAGGACCATGAATCGCCCGGGGTTTCCAGGTTTCGGCTGCCATCGATGTGAACTGGAACATTAATTGAAGTTGGGATTCCGTCAGTTATCAGGGTCAATCGGTAGAGGCCAGTAGCCGTCCGTGCGTCTACTTTTCCGGACCCCCAAATCGGAGATCCGCTCGTAAGAACACCGGTGTGTGCGTCAAGTCGTGCTGTTTGCCTCAGTATTTTCGGGATTTCTAATGCTTGAAGGTGCGGTGAGTATTGGAGCATTAGGGCAATTGTGCCGGCTACATGTGGCGTTGCCATGCTTGTTCCCGCTAGGATTCTATGGAAAGAATCGGGATCACCGTCCTCGCTGGGGATTGCACTTGATCTCGCGGATGCAATAAGGGCCCCAGGTGCCACCACGTCCGGCTTAATTCTCCCATCTCTGGTGGGTCCCAAGGAGCTGAACGATGCGATTCCACCGGGGGGTATGTCTGATTGGCCGTAGGTTTGGCCGTTCATTCCTTTCCATGAGGCCTGCGTTATGTAGGCCCCTACGGTTACGACATATTTCGCTGTGCCCGGAATGCCTACCGTATTGTGACGTTCTATATTGTATCCCTCACCCGGAATGAAGAAAGCTCCTGGAAATGAGCAAGTTATCGCGTCGGTCCACGCGTCCCAGAAACCCTGGGAGCGGATTTGATTCGCCTTCAGAGTCACCCTCCAACCTTTGGCCGGTAGGTCGGTGGATGAGTTGACCTCGAAATACAGTTCCCTCCCATTATCCGAGGAACTCGTTGTGGTCGTTACGTTTCCGTAATTGCCCGTCATACCTCCAGACCTTGTTGGGATGGGGTAGTTTCGTCCGTCTGGGGTGGTCAAGGTTGCGTCAAACCGATCTTGAGGTGAATACCAGACATCTATCTGAAGATCTACGGTTTTTTCTTGAACTTCCAACTGGAAGGTTACGTTGCTTCCTTGAAATAATTGTCCTCGAATGTGGGCGTTGTCTCGCGCCTGATTGCCGGCGGCAACAACAACCGGCGTTCCTGCCTTGACAACGGCGTCGAGGCCGAGCTCGAACGGGTCAGTTCCATCATGGGCTCCAATGTTGCCACCCAAGCTCAGACTTATCACTAAACGCATTCCGAGTTGGTTGGCCTTCTTCACCATGTAACTTACCCCTTCCAGAATTTGAGTCGTGTCGAATGTCCAACTGTCGCCGTTGCAGACGCCGTACCCGCTTTTAACGAAGATTATGCTCGCACCCGGAGCCACACCGGTGTAGTTCCCAGTAGCCACCCCAGAACCAGCGGCTATTCCGGCTACATGCGTCCCGTGGCCGAAGGTATCGGTCTCAGGGCATCTTCTTGCTTGAATGTCAGCCGAAGTGCACTCGAAGCCGTAGTTGTACCCAGCTGGCGGTCGGCCCGGCGTTGTCTGGTCCCAGACGTAGAGAATTTTGGTTGTTCCGTTCGGGAAGTTGAAATCTGGATGTGTAGTGTCAACACCTGTATCTACGAAGCCAACGATCACTCCTGCACCAGTTACGTTGCGGCCGTTGGAATCCTTAACCTCGTTCCATACTTGGGTTGCCCCAGTATCGGGTACGCCACTGTCCAGATCAACGGTGAGAGGATGTGAATTCTCTACCCGTGTGACAAACGGCAGACGCTCTATTTCTGCGACGTTAGTTACTTGCGTGTGTACGACAGCGACTGGTCCTTCTATCGTGGTGACTGTTCCGTAATTATTCAGCAGTAGAACTTCATCGGGTGTGAAATTGTGCTCGTCCTGAACGAAAATCGAGATTTCGGCGGTTAAAGCCTGCGACACCCGAATTACGCTAGAGACGTGAGCTGTTGTAGGGGGTACTAGCGTGGCGACAATCAATAGCGCTGCAACTATGCAGAGGGGCTTGTTCTTAGCCTTCACTCGCGGTTCCCTGTTTATCTGCGTGCTTGTCCTCGAAGGGTCCTTCCCTTCTCTTGCCTTAAGAGAATTCTTGCCTTCTTTCTATAATATGACAATGGATGTTTGATTGTGCCGCATATCTCATCCGGGTTCACACATAGGCCGTGCGTTCGCATGGTACTGCAGTTCGGAGCCGTATACTTTCTTCTCGACCCGCGTTTTCCGGCAATGTGTTCCACTTGGTAACGCGCGATGCGTTCATCGAAGTCGGTGAATGACTTGAACATCTTAAGCAAATCCTCCTCGGTCGTCCCGATGTTCAGGAGAAAGGCAGCCATGGCGAACCTCCCCATGTGAGAGATATGCTTGCTCGTTTGCAGGAGGCTCAGCAAATTCCTCATACATGGCGGCATCGCCGACGCCATAACAATTCGGGGCATTTCGTCCGCTGCCAAATGTTGAGACCGGGCCTTCAGCATGGATCGAAGTGGTTCGACGCGCCGGTCAAGCTCAGCAGGCAGCGCGACGGTTAAGTCGGCGGTTTTCTCGAGCACTCTCGATTGAACTTCCTCTTCCAGCAGCCTTGCGAAATCCTCGCGCGGAAGTAGGACGTAGCCCTCTTCAAGAACCCTGTTAACCAGCTTCCATTTCAAGTCATGTATTCGGGCTGAATTTCGCACGTAGAACTTAAAGTGGAGAGCAAATTCGAAATGGCTATCCCCTACGTCGCGGTCTACAAGCGCCGCGTCCCAACCAAAAGAGCCGGTCGCAATCTGCAAGAGCTTCTCTGGCGCTTCCTCCCTAAGGAGTTGGTAGGCTCTCTTTGCCTCGGCGAGAGCATATCGGCGGCGTGTCCTATCGTCGCCGATGGCGCTGGTGAGCATGAGAGCTGTGGGGTAGGCAAGTATGTCAACATCTTCTTGGGTCAAATCCGCTGATATTCTCCCGCTGAAGACACCTTGCCTGATCCGTTCCATAGCGCGTTCGAGAATAGGGGCTAATTCAGGCCTGACTAGTTCCAAGGGGTCGATGTTTCGCGACTTTATGTAGCTTGACGCTTCTGCTGTAAATGGAAATTTGGCCAAGTCGAGCTTAGTCAGAAGCGTCTGCATATTAATTGCCTCTAAGTGGTCAAGCAGAGGCAATATCGGTATGCCGTTTTGGCGTTAATAGTTCTACTCCGCCTCGATTCGAGGTGCCAGGAAATACATCAACTTTCCCTGTTGAGGCATCTCATACTCGAGTTTCACGGGCATGTTAGATGAAAATTCAAGCGTAACAAGTTCCGCCGCCATTGATCCGGCTTTGGAGATTTCGGCGAGATAGTTTAGATTGAAAGTTGCCTTACATGGTTCCTTAACTTCCAACTCCAATAGAACGTCGCTGCCTTTCTCAAGTTCTATCTTTGCCCCACTCAGTTCTGTAACGGCTTCCGCAGTGAATTTCTCTTGGGTGGTTTCGAACCTTACATTGTCGCTGACCGTCTGGATTTGATCAATGATGTCCTTGAAGCTTGAACTGATCATTTTGATTTTCGTGTTGAAGGCGATCTTCGGCGTCGGAACTTCTTCGTCACCTGGATCGAGCGTGGGCAAAGTGAATGTGGTCTTCCACTTTCCCTTGATAACCATGCTCAACTTCCTAGTGTTTTCGTCGTATGACATCTCTAAGGGCTCTTGGCCAGCGCCTCGCAGTTTTTTCACGATATCGGCTACATTCAAGCGAATCTTGGTAGGCTGAAGGCATGTATATTCCTCGAATGCGGATTTGTTCCATTCGAAGTCAACCATGGCCACGTGAGATGGGTCCATAGACCTGAGCTTGATACCCTCGGGTGCCGCGTTGAAGTCAGCTTCTTCAATGAGCGTG
>JAHFFU010000111.1 GCA_023247835.1 Candidatus Bathyarchaeota archaeon | reverse complement strand
TCAAGAACCGCAAGGCGCTGTCCAACTTTTCATAGGTCAGTTTACGGTCTAAGCCGACTATCACAACCTGGGGCATCTTATCCGTTGCCAGGTGTCCAGCTGCTTCGAGTTCCCGCCTCAGACCGTCCTCACCGACCAGGAAGAACGAGGCTTTCCCAAATTTCTGGCTCAGATAGTTTGCAGTGAGAAAACTCGAAGTGAGGATTTCCTCTAACGCGAAACTGAAGCCAAGCGCTGTCAGATTCTGGTGAACCTCTTCGCGTATGTGCGTCGAATCATTTGTCAAAACAAAAGCTTTCTTCCCCAGGGACCTAATCTTCTTGACAACCTCCAGCCCACCCAAGTAGCGTGGATTCTCCTTCCCCACAGAAAGCACCCCGTCAAGGTCAAAGAAGAAGACCTTGATCTTTTCCAGTTTCATTTTTTACTTCTGAATCCTCTTACCTGCATTCGGGTGAGAGTGTAAACTCACTTGATCAGCTGAAACTCAAGTATAATGATAATAATAATTGGTTAGACCCGAGGGCACAAATACACGCTCAACAACATCGCTTCGACCCCGTACGGCAATCAAAGCTACAAAACGATCAGCACGTTCCGTGAGGGTTAGCGAGTGGCCTTCTGGACGGACTCAAGGTAAGTGAGCACAAAAGAAAATAATCAGGAAAAAAACGGAGAAAAACGCTGCTTGCCTACATTTGGCGCCTTATTTCTTCATTTTCTTCTTTTTGTGGCTTTTTGCCATTGAATGTTTCACCTCGAAACGCTTCGAGCTAGCTAGCCATGAATCTCACTCTATGTATGAAATTTGCTTAAAAGACAATCGATTGCTCGAACGCTTGGAACTAGTCAATATAAAGCGGTCCGGAGTAGCGCCTTTCAACATTGTTAACTCCAGACATTGATCTGAATCCGGACTTTCAGGAATTCGACCTCGACGAACGCGAGCGCGAGGTCTTGAAGCTACTGTCAAGTGAGCAGAACGCGCACTTCTCATTCCAGGGTTTGAGGAGAAGGCTCGGGTTCCACCAAGAAACCCTCACGCGCACACTAAAACGCCTCGAAGAAGCTCAGGTGATTGAAAGATCTACTGAAGGATACAAACTCAAAGGGACTGGAAACAGTTACTCATTCACGGTTCGAACTAGCCAGCCGATCGCCAAACCGATAATCAACGCGTACTTGCCAAGCCAAGTTGATGTAACCGTGCTATTCCAGAAGCTCAAGGGCAGATGGTTCAGCAACTTCCGTTGGCTCGGTTACTCCCACGACGGCAACCAGCTATCCATGAGCTGGATAAGCGAAGATGGACGAATGCAACTTCAAGCCCGAATCGGCGGCGGCAAGATAACGGTCGGGGCTGATTCATACGCGAACCAAAGTGAATCGGAACAAATCGCCGCGGCCTACCAGCTTTTTGACCACATTACGAAAGTTGCCGAAGAAATGGTACATACCGTGAGCCCAGCTCCAGTCGCCAACTAACCTCTGACTGGGTTCACGGTTTACCAGTCATTATTGAGCGAATTGCGCATACTGACGAGAGAGGCTGAAAGAATGACCCAAGTACTTGCCTATCCATCGGGTAGTATCGGGTTTTCCGTAACTATTCCATGGGAGCCGATTGACCCTGAACCTAGACCCTTGGAACGCCGGCCGAACCATGGTTTGCTGTAAGACTCACAGCTCAGCTTCCATGAACTCGACCCGGCTGCCTAATTGCGAGTCGAGTGCTTCATCGAACAGTTCTGGATGAATCATCTGGGCCAGAATCCTGATGCCATCGAAGAGCCTGGGACCAGAGCGGCTGAAATAATTGTGGCCGTCGGTGGCGTAAACACGTCCATTACGGACAGCAGTCAGCCCCTTGACGCCCGGGAGCTCGAAGAAGTGCCTCGCTTGTTCCATTGTTTTGCTCGTTGTGAAACCACAGGGCATGAGGATGACGACCTCCGGGTCATACTTCAAAACCGAATCCCACTCGATATACCTGGAAGGTTGCCCCCGTTCGGCGAGCTTGTCAAACCCCCCCGCGTATTCAACCATCTCAGGAACCCAGTGGCCCGCATTCATAATCGGCTTCAACCACTCAACGCAAAAGACCCGTGGTTTCTGAGCGTTCTCGGTTAATTTTCTGATAATCTCGGCCTTCGCTCGGAGTTCGGCTACGAGTCTCTCAGCACCTTCGGGGCGCCCAGCAGCTTTCCCCACGTTCCTGATATCTTCTTCAACATCCCTTAGGGAGTGGGGGTTGAGAGAGACAACTTTCACTGGTTTCCCAAGCTGGTTCACCGCCTCTAGGACGTCTTCCGCTCCAATGGCGCACACATCGCAAAGTTCCTGCGTGATAACCAGGTCCGGGTTTGCCTTCCTAAACTCGTCAAGTTTTATTTTGTATAATCTTTCTCCGCGCTTTGAATACTCGATGACCAGTTGATCGATTCTCTCACTTTCCAGCTGCGTAGTGTCAAAAGCAGGTTCAATCATCCTGGGCTTTGCCTTGGCGTCTTTTGGAAAATCGCATTCATGGGACACGCCAACCAGCTCGCTTCCGACTCCGAGTGCATAGACGATTTCTGTAGCGCTCGGAAGGAAGGAAACAATTCCCAAACCTACACCCTCCACGACACCAACTGCGCTCTCATGTCGGATAAGGTTACTTCTTGAGGCAGCCCGGGCGGCTGCTCTAGTAGGCTGCTGAAAGCGCAAGTCCAGTTAGAACGATGTTTTTAAGTTGAAATATATTGCACATTGACCCTTCTTAACACGAGCGCCATGCCCCGGACTCTTCAATGTGAGATTTGTGGTTTCACTTTTTCATGCAGTATGGGTAGGACTGGATGTTGGTGCACCGACCTATTCTTGAGCGATGCAGCATTGGCGAAGCTGCAGAACCAGGCGAAAGATTGCGTCTGTCCTACTTGCTTATCCAATTTTGCTTCCAATAAGTGAAGAGTACCCGCAGGCTAATTGTTGCAGGTAAAACCAACTTGGTAGATCCTGACAACAGAATGGAGAAGCGGCCAGTCGAAGTCATCACGGAATATTTCCGAGGGAAGGCTTTCCAGCTGGGAATCGGAATAAAAGTTGACGTAACTCCCAGTCGATTCGTTGAACAAGCTTACTTTGTCATTCATATAGTCAGAAACGACGATGTTATTTCTGATCCTGTATTTTCCGGAATATTCAGCGCTGGGCGGCTGAGTCAGTTCATTGCTGGTTGGGTTGATGGGGACTATTTCGACGCTGCGAGTTTTCCCGATGCGAGTAGGATCTCGCTTGGCGAGTTGGGTCTCGATGTTGAACTCTTCAAGATGCTTGGGGGGCTCGTTCCACCGGGCGGGAGCTTGATGGTTTCCTACACCCTCTTCTCGAAAGAATCGAAGGTTCACAGGGACACGAAGGTGGGGCTCGATCGAGGATACCCCCCTGCCGTAACGCCGTTGGGTTTCCTGCTTTTCTTAGCAGGTTGTGGGATGGGTTTCAAGGACTGGTACTTTGCGGAAGGTGGCCGCGAAGGGCCTGAAAAGTTGCAAGGGTACAAGCCACTCAACCAACAATCTGCCGGGGAGAAAGCGGAACAAATGCTTCAGGAACTCCGATTATTCATGAGCAGAGCGCAGCACGAGGATAGCCTTGCACACGAATGCAGATCAAGAGCAGACATTGTAATTCAGGAACTGAAGGAGGCACACTAGCTCGAAGGCCCTATACTGGTGAGTCGATTCTGAAGGGTGAGACTCACGGGGGGGTGAGTTTTCCCGCAGGATGGTGACTGCCGGGGTGTGCTCACCTGATTCTTCGGAACGTGACTGTTTGTTTACAGTCTAACAACTGAAAGTTTTCCGGGCGGCTATTGTCGGGTTCGGTTGTGACACGCAAATCTTCTTAATTCGTCCCGCCTTCCCGCATCCCGTTTGGTGTATTCGATGACTGAGAGACGGATAATCGATGACGCCTCCTTCCCGAACGAATGGCCAAAGAAGGAAGAGCACGAAGGACATGAGGTAAGATGGAAAGAGGGCGTTAGCAAGGAGTACGGTGTGCATGGTGTCGCTGTCGCAGTAGACTTCGACATTTGCATCGCCGACGGCATCTGCATCTCAGTCTGCCCAACGAACGTCTTCGACAAAATGGACATACCCACCGAGCAGGAGAAGATTGACAAGCAGCTTCCGAACGACAGCGGCAAAACCCTGCTGGACCGTTGGAAGGCCGACCCGATCAGGGAACGGGACTGCATCTTCTGCCGGGCATGCGAAATCCAATGCCCAGTGCAAGCGATCAAGATCACCGAAGGCGTAGGGCCCTTCGCGTGATCATGCCTCTCTTTTCGCATCCTTCGCTGTAAGCGTTCAAGTTGGATTCTTGATTCCCTGAACGTAGCGCCGGTTGGTTTTCGGTGTGGGCCGTATGGCCCTCATTCTGATTTCACAGGGCTCAGATGCGTCGAGGTAACAAAATCAAACCTTAATCCTCCAACCCCACTCCGCCCAGCCCAGGGCACCTCAACTTGGGGCGGACTATTGCCTTCAACGTAGCAATGGGCAGCTCTGGTTCTGAAGAAACGCTATATGGGCGCTTAGCAGCAACTTCTATGGGATAGTAATTGCCGATCTTCCTTCTTGCAGCCGGAGCTTTATTGGGAGCTGCGGCAGGCGGAACCTTAGGTTACGCTGCAGCCGGGTTGACGGGCGCAGGGCTAGGCATAGGCGTTGGTGCCCTCGCAGGGGTAGGATTCGGCGCGGCCGCATATGCTCATAGCAGGCCACGGTACTGGTACCCAGCCCCGTATCCGTACTATTCGGGCTACCCG
>JAHFFU010000110.1 GCA_023247835.1 Candidatus Bathyarchaeota archaeon | reverse complement strand
CTCTGGACCATTGAGAA
This sequence comes from Candidatus Bathyarchaeota archaeon, assembly GCA_023247835.1. The sequence continues at coordinate 4,831 of JAHFFU010000110.1, read as the reverse complement.
TGATCATGCCCTGGCCTGTAATTTCTAGAATCTGCATGGCTATGTCGTCACCGGCGCTGTTGGTGATAGTACCGTCGCATGTGTATGTTCCCACCGAAGCTGCCTTGTCGATTTGGTCCTGTGGGTATACAACGGCGGACAAAAAGAACGTGTTACCTGTGGGGTCGGTGCTCATGGAGACGTTGCCCATGACAAAGTTGGTTATCTTCAGATCGTACACTAAGACTTGAGGTGCTTTCGCGGCCAGTCGTGTGGTGAGGGTATTCAGGGAATATCCGGCTACCGCCAAAGCGATTACGCTGACAAGTAACGCTCCTATGGCTATGTTCTTCTGGTTCAATCAATTCACCTCCCAACACAAGTAGCTAAGCAGCTGCAGTAGAGTTGGTCACATTGATATGGCTTAGCCGAGCAGAGTCAGATTCTTTATTGGCTTGATTGTTACGGCGCCAGTTTGCATTTTGCCTGTGAATGTCGCTTTTGGCCCGAAAATTGCGTAGTTTATTGGAGCTTGATCCGGCTTGAAAAAAGCCGTGAAGGCAAAGCTATCCCCGGCCTTCTCATCACGCACGGCAACGACTTCAAATGGAGCAGGTTCGATTATGTCTCGACCACCGACCTTAGTGTTTGCGACGCTCGCTGCTGTTGCGCACCAAAGAATGCCATTCAACTTCAATGTAGCCACACCGTCCTGACTGACCTCGAATTCTTCCACGTTGGTATGCTCGGAAAGCATTACCATTGAGAAACTGTTCGCATCAACAACTACCCTGCCCATCTTGTAGGTCTCCATGGCGAAAGCTTGAGGGTTATTGTCTACGCGGCAGAAGGCGCGATCAAGATCGAAGTAAAACACCTCTTCCATCGGAACTGTTGGCTGCCCTGTGTTTGGGTCGGGCATGTACTTGATATTGCTTCCACCACCGAAGGCCACATAGCGGTTCAGGATCTTTCCCTGCTCGCTCTTGGCTTCATTAAGTTGATTTTGAATTGAGGCTTCATTTTGCGCACTCGATACCCAACCCCCACTTACCAAGCCTAAGGAAACTCCTAGACCTGCGGCAGTTGCGAGAAATGTTCGGCGAGAAACCTTCCCTTCTTTAGTTTTCCGGCTCAATTGAGAATTCCAGCCCCTCATACTGGTATCCCATTTCAGATAAATCTAAGCTTGTCTGTTAGACCCCTTTCGGGCGCCGTAGTTCGTTGACTCTCGTATCTCAGTATCCTTATCTGCTGATCAGCGAAATCCCGTGGTGAGCAGTATTAAATACAATTTACACGAAATGCTAGGTATTGCTCATATATATTGAGAAAACTATCGAGTTAACTAACTTGCTTACTTACCAAATATGACGAAATGCCGTGGAAGTTCGGGCATTCTGATGAAAGAAGGCCAAAGACCACACGCAGCTGAAGTTGAGGTGTTGGCTCTAGCAGTGGCAATCTTACTCATTGCTGGGCAGTTGAGCACTACACTAGTTATCGTCGGCGCTTCTGACACGACCAATCCAGTGGTGGTGTGGAATCAGCTCACTACGACTCTCGGTCAAGCGCATAAAGTGCCTCCACCGTTCCTGGCTCATTATTATGCGCTCGTGCACGTGGCAATGTACGACGCCCTGCTATCCAACAACAAATCTCTACCACAAAACGCGATTGTCGCTGGGGCTGCCAATGAAGTTCTAATGTATCTGTTCATAAGTGATACAGCAACAATCTCGGCGGCGTTCAATTCTCAGCTCGCGAACATCAAGGGATACACACGCGGACAGATCAACAATGCCACAAAGACAGGAGAGAACGCGGGAAACGCTGTCGTTGCATTCGCGCAGACTGACGGCTCAACCGCCGTCTGGCAGGGTCTCAAGCCCACAGGCCAGTGCATATGGAACGGTTCTAATCCAGTCGGCCCAGTATTTGGGTATCAGAAGACCTTCATCCTAACCTCGGGCAGCGAATTCCAACCTCCACCACCATACCCGTGCGGGTCTGCGCAAGACCTGCAGAATGTGCAGGCCGTAATCGATGCACACAACAATCTGACTCCCGAAGAGATAACGATCGTGCACAAGTGGGCTGACCTCCCACCTCCCACCCTATGGAACAACATGCTCAACGACAGAATTGCAAATCATTCTCTCAGCACATTCGATGCGGCGCGTGCGACTGTCTACCTGAACGTGGGCATGTATGATGCGTTCGTCTCATGTTGGGCGATAAAGTACATCTATTGGACTGCAAGACCGTTCCAAAGAATACCGGGATTTGTACCCGTGATTACCACACCTAACTTCCCAAGCTACTCATCCGGTCATTCGACCGTCTCATCGGCTGCAAGCCTAATCATGGGTCAGCTCTTCCCTGACGAAGCGAGCTTCTTCATCGCACAAGCACGGGAGGCCGCAATGTCCAGACTCTGGGGAGGGATTCACTTCCCACAAGACAACAACAACGGCTTTGCTGTTGGGCAACTAATCGGAGCTAAGGTAGTTAGTGACATGCAAGGTCTAGCGCATCCTTTTGTCATTTCCGGAATTCTGACGACCTCTGTGAGTCTTCCTCCTCCCGTGAATGTTATTACTTCGGTTCCACCCCAATTGTTCTATGCCCTGTTTGTAGGAGTGATGACGGCAACCATCGTCTGGCTAATTCTTGGAGTCCGGGAGAATCAACGAGCTCAACAAACACAGCGTGCGTCAGCGCGCCAATTTACAAGAAGAGGAAAAAAGACGAAAAGGAAATGACGACCAATCGGTTGTCCAAAAAAAGTGGCAGCGTAGCACCCAGGCTCTTCCAAAGGTTCGGAATGAGGTCCATTTGAAAAGTCCCAAATCACCTCTGACGTGAAACCATACCGCTCTACCAATAGTGAAATCTCATGTCACATCCTGCGCGTGCCAATGCCCTGAGTTTCCAGTGTTTCGCATGTGGCAAGTTGTTCAACCACGACCTAAAGTTGGCCTGTGAAAATTGCGGCTTTGATAAATGCCCTGCCTGTGGTAGCTGCTATTGCTCCCTCGACGAAAAGGAGCGAAGGGTTGCAGAAGCGATTTACTACAGCCTACCGGATTGGCTGGGCGCTTAGAAGGATTCGATAAGTTTCCCTTTTCTTACCGAAGGCGCGTTCCGCACCGGTCACAGAAGTTTGCACCGGGCTGATTGGGAGTACCGCAGTTAGGGCAGACGCTGGCTCCCCAAGGCGTTGGTTGGGGAAAGGGTCCCTGGGGGTAGTAGGGTTGTTGGATGGCAGGTTGGGGGTAGGGTGATTGGGTTACGGGCATGTATGGCTGGTCTCCTGAAGCCGGGACCACTGTACGCACTGCAGCAATTCCCCCCGTACGGCCGAAGAAGGCCCGAACATTTCCCGTGTTCAAGTAGACGAGTATGAGTGCATACAGAACGATTGGAAGAAGACTCGTGAAGCTCTCGAGCGTTAAACCCCCGACAGCCAGACTTATCGCTCCCAATGTGAGCCCAATGATTGCTCCAATTACACTCAGGCCCCACGCCCACCCTTTCCCAGCCCAGAGGCCGTAAGCCAAGGCGAATGAAAAGATTCCAAGGCCGAACGCGACTATAGCCAGCAAAAGGAAAGCGGTAGGCAGGGGACCTCCTCCTATTAGGGCGGTGGCGACCGCGTAGGCTAGGATAAGTAGGGTTCCAATCAGGATGTCTCCAATGCCGCTGATGATTTGCAGTATTGTTAGGATTGTTACGCCAACCGGCCTTCTAATGCGAATCATGAAAGGAGCGTACAAGGGTTCATCTGACATGTTCATTTGGGCTAGGGGTATTATGAAACCTTTGGCATCAGCCCCTAGTTTAGTTGATTTAGCCTGGTTTCAAACCTTATTGCGGTTGGTAGCGGGGGGTGGACGTTCGGGCTTGTTGGCCTTTCGAACCACCGGTTGAGGAGTTTTTGGACTCAATCTCAGGGTTTCTCGCCAGGATATGAGCCCTCCGCACGGGAAGGTTCTGCGGGTTAAACCTGGCTACCCCACCCCGCTAACGCGATTCCAACACACGCTGAGCCATTTTAGCATTACGAATAGACTTTGTTTCCTGACTGCTAAGTGCGGGCCGAATGTTGGCCGAATCGTCGGCGATTTCCTTGCGCGAAAGGCACTCGATCTCATTGACGCTTCTTTAAATGAAAACCGATTATGGGTGCCAGATTAGGAAAGTAAAAACAAGTGACAGTGAATTGACATCGCAGAGTTGCGCAAGAAGCCAGTGGGCAGGAAAGAAACGCGTCCTGAAATTCAGGGTAACAATCGAGTAGGACGAGGAAGGCACTTTCGTCGTGCGGTGTCCTAGCCTCCCCGGTGCAACTCAGATGGCGCTGACAGAAAAGAAGTCTTGACCAATATTCGAGACGCGATTCAGGGGTACTTCGCAAGTTTGAAGAAACACAGTGAACCAATTCCAGTCACATGATCTTAAGACAGACTGCCCACCATACAGAAGAATTACTGTACCAGGAAATCGCCGGGGGCACCCTGAGAGCGATAGTAAGAGAAATCGGGCTAACCGTCGAGCAATTTCTCGAACTCTTGAAGGTTCAAGGGAAACACGCTCATTGTGGCGCCTTTACATTCTTCTGCAAACTTCAACAATGCCTGGTCACTGCTTTGCTATGAACAGCGAAACGTCATGGTTGCCTGTGAGGCAAGGCTTATTCACTTATTTCCATGGGGCTCTTAATGATCGTGATTGTCTTACTATTGCGTGCCAAAGCCACCGTGGGCTTACACTTGCTATGTCCCGGCGCAGTGTGTTGTTCCACAGCCGCCGGAAGTCTACTATCAACCACCGCCCCAGGCATACGCGT
>JAHFFU010000109.1 GCA_023247835.1 Candidatus Bathyarchaeota archaeon | reverse complement strand
CGAAGACGCGGAGCAGACTGTTGTTCGCGTTCGATCGTTTCCTGAAGTTCGACACACGAAAGGTTGGCACGCAATCAGCGTGCAAGGCAACTTGATCTCACTTACACCCGTATCCAAGATTAGCCGGCAGCCTCCTGGCAGCGAATTCCGCCTGAGACTGCCATCCTAGGCCTAACAAGTAATAATCCAAGGCCATCGCTACGAGCTGCCACTCGATCGAGACCGAATCTCAAACTTAGCAAGTGTTAAGTACATTCCACTGGCATATTTCCGTGCGTGTTTCTCATGCCTGAAAAAAACAAACAATCGCACAATCGTCGCAGAGTTATTCCTCTCAAACGCAGACAGGTCTTTCAATGGAGAACTCCCGCATATGTACTGTTGGTGAAACTTAGGAAGGGCAAGCACATAGAGGACTTCGTGGAGTTCTTCGAACGGGTGGACCAGGTGCTCGTGGAGAGATATTACAAGACGCGTCACCAACTGGGCATTCATGAACGGGTAACATATGTGACCCAGGGCAAGTACGACTTGGCTGTGCTCTATGATGCCCCAAACGCGAAACTCGCAAGGAAGTTCCGTGCGATATGGTTGAAGAAGGGTGGCGCAATGAGAATGTCTGACGGTTTAGGAACCGGTACGGGTCTGGCAGTCAAGGGGCAAAAAACCTATTAGTTGACTCACTAGGCAGCGGCTGTTCTCAACCAACCCGCTACACCTCGATGGACCTACTTACTCAATTCTAGGATCCTTTTCCGTCTGTTTTCCTTGACAGGCGATACTGTGATTCGCGGGAATCGAATCCCGAGCGAATCTCAAAGATTCTGGATGGTATTGTTAGAACTGTCTCCTTCAAAGTCCCTGGGAATGCCCTGAGCTAATTCATCATAGTAATCCTCCACCGCGTCAGCACGTCCTGTAAGCACGCTCTCCTGGTTACCGTCGCAGTCGAATGCCACTTCGAGTATCAGAACATCCGATTCAAAGAGTAGCTGATTCAGTTCCTGCCGGCGCGCCACTACCTATGCGAATTTTGTGGTTTCTGTAATGCACGTGAGATGCCGGGGCTTCAAGATTTAAGCCAGAACAGTATGCGTCCAACATGTACTGTCATTTCGTGAGGCTCTATTTGTGGGCACGCGCGCGAAGTCTGGTATGCTAGGTTTCGTGAAGCTATAGGGATTCTGACGGAGTCGTCGACTTCTTAGTGGATCGATTAGGAAAAGGAATAGTGGACAGGCGTTCGCTAATCGATGTAGGGACTTTGATCCTGGGAATAATCGAATAAGAACTGGCAAGAGCGCCGAGACCTCCCGTAAGCGCTGCGATTCCTCCTTGGAGTAAAACAAGCCAAGTCCATACGCTTACGCTCAGAATTAGATGGGCATAGGCAACGAGCGTATATGCGACGAGCGCGCAGCCTGAAACAAAAGACGCGCCGAACATCATCGCCGCCCGATTCTTGTGGCCAGTTCCAAGAACAATGGCTACGAATCCCACGCCCGCCACCCCAAACATTGCCGAATATGCCAGGTTGCCAGTCGCCGCTGTCTGCAAAATGCCTGCCACAAGCATTGACTCAACCACAACAAGACATGACTGTAGATGCCGTGAGGTCCCAATGGCGAATGATGCAATGAAGAAACTGAATGTCAAGCTCCCTAACAATCGAAGGTCCATATCGACTGAGCTGGGAACGAACAGTATAGAACCGAAAAGAACCGCCGCAAGCCCAAATGAATAATAAGTTGAGAGAAGCAGCGAATCAAAGATAGTCCTCTCATTCTCATAACGAGCAACAAGGCGCAACAACACTCCAATACCAAGTATCAATCCTGAAACAACGGCGAAAGCATGAGGCGGCGAGATCGTTCTTAGCCCGACCAGCGAGAAATCCAAATTATCTGGACCATGGATTCGATGCCATTGGTCATCCCATATAGCGCCCAGGATCATGCCTACTACTCCAGCAAAAACTACAAAATTTCTTCCAGTAAGGACGTGACGCGACCGGACAAGTTCGTATGCATTAACAACGACGAGGCATGCAAGCATTGAATAGATCAGGATATGGGGAGGCAACCAAAAGCTGTCACGGCCCAAATGCAAGTGCCACCAGAAGTCCCAGTAGGCCCCTGTTACCACAAGTGAACTCGAAATGACCAAGGCACATGCTGTAACGTTTGACGATTTCGCTTCCAAATTCATGAAACTTTCTCCACTTTGCGTTAAGCTTGTTTCAGGTTAGCCGCAGGAGTTCAATGACCGAGAATGATTGAGAAACCAGCTCAGTTCTCTCTCTCGCGACGTCAGCTGGGAAAACATGTTGGGTGTTCTATTTGAATCTAGAGAAGTGAAACCTTATCCGCCCATCTCTTTTATGGTAGGTCTAGTGTTGCGCACACACGCGCGAAAATTCATGAGTTCAAATTGCGCTGCCCGCACCATTAGGCCCACAACTGACCAACGTTCTATAAGCTTTTAACCTGCAAAGAGAAGGTGTGCTTCTATGCCAACATACGTTTTGATTGTTACTCTCACGGACAAGGGTAAGAAGAACTTCAAACAAGGATATACCGCGACTCGCGATGAGTTCAAGAAGGCTGTGGAGAAAGCCGGGGGCAGACTCACAGGTTACGTAACTGCTGGACCAATCGATGCTGTGGAAATACTTGATGTGCCTGGTGATGATGCGGCGTTGAGTATGCTTCTCGGTGCACTTTCAGTGGACGACATAAAAGTGATGAGTCTGAGGGCCTTCCCAGAGGACGAAGTAAAGAGGGCTTTGAAGAACTTACCATAAAACCTCCGCGCCCTTCACAGATTAGCACTATTTTCACCATTACCAATGATGATCAGGACATCCCCGGACAGTTTAATCAGGCTGAAGACTTCCTCGCCGAAGCGTCAGGACTAGTCGTTTTGGTTTTTCATGTGTGTGGGTATAGTGGTGCGCACACCCACGAAAACAGCTTACTTTTCCAGCGTTATTTCGAAGTTCTCGCCAATTTTCAGTCGATGCCATTTTCGGTCAAAGCCGACGTTTCGCATACTTCTAATCCTCAGGAGATCCCTAGTCTCCTCGCCTGTGTCCTCGATCTTGAAATCGATAACGCCGTCGACTGCGTCTTCCAGTTGCCTATAGACCCAATCGGCGTGCAATCCTCGAATCACTCCTACTAGCAGAGTTGACTTTGTGTGGAATGCAGTTGGAAACAACCGGGTAACCAGAAATTCAACCCAAGCTTTGTCCACGTTGAATCTACCCAGAACGGAACAGCTGTCCCAAATTCTAAGGTATTCAGGGTACGGTTCCCGCGACATCGCTTCTCTGATTGCCTTAACATAAATAATGCTCTGGTCTGCTGCTTTCAACGAATCTATCGCCCGATCTCCTTCTTTTGACTTCTGACCTAGTGTTGCGGAGTACCAGTCCCAAATCTCGAGTTTCCCTTCAGTTTCGAGCTCTTCCACATTCAGTCCTAGTTTCCTGAATTGAGATCGGAGATTGTCTGGAAGTTGCGCCGCCACGTTATAGCCGACCTCACCTCTGGCTCTCAGCCATTCTCTTGCTAAGGTCAAGGACGCCCGGTACCACTGGGACGCGGCGTCATACTCCACCAGAAGATTGGAGCCTGCTGACAAGGGTTCACTTAGCAGGTCCTCGATCAACGCAAGACGCATGTTTCACGCACCAGAGAAGTATGAAATCGAAAGATTTCAAGTCGTTCTGTTTGTTCCTCAGATTTGAGGTTGGTCTTCCCCAATCTTGTGGTTAGTGGTCGGAAGCGTGGTCCTTCTCCGGGGCGGCCACGAATTTGTCACACATTTGGTCGGTGTCATTTCTTTCTGCCCCTTAGGTGCAAGCACCCTAATTTGAATCGGCTAGTTTTCGTCTTATTTCGTGTGTTTGTGGGCCTAATGGTGCGGACAAGCAAATTTGAACTGCAGTTGAGCTCAATTTGTTAAGTCCAGCAGATTCGTCTATGTGGTTTAAGGTCTTGCCGGCGGCGCCAATAAATCCTGCGACGATTTATGGACGGCTAGGAGGGCTCCGTTCATTCAGATGCAAATTCGCGAATTCCAACTCAGAGACTATGATGAGGTAGTTGCCCTCCGGAAAGCGTCCGGTCTAATTCTCCGTCCAGGTGACGAACTTGAGGGAATCAGGCTAAAGTTGCAAAGAGACCGTGACCTTTTCTTGGTCGCCGAAGACGGAGACGGGATTGTCGGAGTCGTGTTGGGCGCATGGGATGGAAGGCGCGAGTGGATCAATCACCTTGCGGTGAAGCCCAACCGTCAGAGGGAGGGGATAGGGCGAACTCTAATACGCGAACTTGAGAGACGCCCCTCTGAAAAAGGGGCAAAAAAAGTTAACGCTCAGATCTATCGACCCTCTGTACTTTACGAGCTTCCATAATCTAGCACAGAATTCCATATCGTCAAATCAGTAGAATATATACTTCAGTATTGGCTCTATCTGGGAGACAACGGTGTTGTGACCTCAGTATTGGTAACCGCAGCTACCCCGACATCCTCGAAGCGAGGTCTATCATAAAATCGCAATTCACAAAACCAGGTAAGGACCGGGGTCGTTACGATGTGACGGTCCATATCAAGACACCCAGGAACGCCTACAGTTATTCGGAAGGCGGTTGGGAACTGCCCGTTATATACGACCCAATAACGGACAGACTTAAACGGCTGTTAACGCAGAAACAGAAACGGCGAAGAATTCGTGAGAGGGAGCCTCGAGAGTCAACCTGATTAATTTTCGAGATACCAGGAGTGCTCACTTCTTGCTGCTGCCTACCAGAATGAGGCGGGTTGAGATAATTGTCCCGCAGAAAAAGTTCGATGACGTGATGCTCTACCTTCGC
>JAHFFU010000108.1 GCA_023247835.1 Candidatus Bathyarchaeota archaeon | reverse complement strand
AAGGCAACTGCTCGAACTGGATCTTCGACTCTTTCCCTGCTGAAGTGGCATCGCCGTAATGCAGGAACTTCGACATTTTGCCGATATCGGGTTTTTCGGTCACATATGGGACTACGACGACTTTCTCAATGGAAGGAATCCCTTCCGCAACTTTCTCGGCGTGCGGAAGCGTGTTGAAGACCTTGTTCCCGTAAAAGTATCCGTCGACCGTGAAGAGAATCTTCGGTTCGATCTGACCAAGACGGTCCAGAACAGCCGCAGGTCCCAGCTCAGCGCCGCAAGAAGCCCAAACAGCTCCGGCACTCGTGGCGGCAAGCATGACGACAACCGTTTCAATCAGATTGGGCATGTAAGCGCAAACTCTGTCCCCCGGCCTAACTGCTTGCCCGCGCAGCCACTTTGCCAGAGCCGCGACATGCTTGTGCAGCTCTGCGTAGGTCATTCTGCGTGTTCTCTCGGTCTCGCCTTTGAATATGAACGCGTAATTCTCGTCCCTATACCTCAACAGGTTCTCTGCGAAATTCAGTCTAGCACCGGGAAACCATTTTGCGCCAGGGAACTTGTTCAGGTCGTCGACAACCTTATCATAACCCTGACTGGCGGTTATGCCCCCAAATTCCCACATCGCCGCCCAGAAATCAGGAATCTTCTCAACCGACCACGCATGTAGATGCCAATAGTCCTGGATCTCGAGCCCATACTTCTTGTTTACGAATGCTATGAACCGAGTCATGTTTGATAGCCGAACGCGTTCGCGTGAAGGCTTCCAGAGCAATTTCGCCATGAGATTACTCACTCTCTAGGATCTGTCTCTAGCAAGTCCCTCTCTGAGAGAGCATTTTTGTTTGGCACTCCATGGTAGCCGTTCAACCAACGTTTAAATGATAGTATGCAATTGGCTGCATCAACGAAAGCCGCGTGCGGACAGCACAGTAGTTCTGCACAGCGAAACTAGAACGCGGTTTACCCGTAAACGAGGAAGCTTAGCCGTTCTGTTTTCTGAAGCGGTTTGAGTAAGAAAGTGAAAACTAAGAATGAAAAGTTTCGAAGAATTCCCGATAAGTCGGGAAATAGTCCGCAGCTTGCACGAGATCGGATTTCAAGAAACGTTCCCAATTCAAGCTGCAACGATCCCTGCGCTACTCGAGGGCAGGGATGTCATCGGCCAAGCGAAGACGGGTACTGGTAAAACAGCCGCCTTCGGAATTCCGATGATACAAAAAATAGTCAAGAACGAGGATTCTGTTCAAGGACTCATACTCGTTCCGACGAGGGAACTTGCTATGCAAGTAGCCTCTGACCTGAACAGGTACGGCAAGTATCTTTCGATCAGAGCTTTGGCTGTGTATGGAGGTCAACCAATTTACAGCCAGATGCAAGCCCTTCAAAACACCGTCCACATCGTGGTTGGAACACCTGGGAGATTGATCGACCACATAAACCGGGGCACACTAGTCATCGATAATGTGAAGATGGTCGTCCTAGACGAAGCCGACCGCATGCTCGACATGGGCTTCAGGGATGATATTGACTACATTCTCCGCAGAACCCCCAGCGAAAGACAAACTGCGATGTTCGGCGCAACCCTGCCGGAAGAAATCCAGCAGTTAGCCTCGAAGCATTTGTACAATCCCGAGAAATTCTTGGTCAGCAGAGACGAGATCGCAGTCGAGGAGATCGAGCAACTTTACCGTCTCGTCGACCCAGAACGCAAGTTTCAGACATTGTGTGACCTAATGGCGCAGAAATCTATTACCCGTGCCCTCATCTTTTGCTCCACTAAACACGGAGCAGATCGACTTGCCTGGAGGCTGAGCCACGTTCGAAACGATGTCGCTGTCATACATGGCGACCTAACTCAGCCTCAACGTGAACGGGCTCTACAAGATTTCCGGAGAGGAAGAGTCCGTTTCCTGGTTGCCACTGATGTTGCATCGCGTGGCTTGGACATTCATGGCATTTCCCATGTAGTGAACTTTGACGTGCCACATGATCCCTTACTGTACTTCCATCGAATCGGCAGAACAGGACGAGCAGGAGCCGAAGGCATCGCAGTCACCTTGGTGTCACGCCGCGAAATGAGCGACCTGAAACGTATCCAAGGCATGACGCATACGCGAATTCATGAGATACGCGGGGTAAGCCCAGCTATGGACCAGCCATCCCATGTGTATGGGAGCCGCTGAAAAACCAAGGTTGAATAGGTGCCAAGCCCAAAACCCCATCAGAGAGTGGACTAAACGGGAAGAAGAAAATTCCGCAACAGACCCGTACGCTTTGAAATGAAGAGCGTAGAATGCATCCGATGCCACAGACTGATCAGGCTGGATGAATACAAGGCTCACCTCACCACTTGCGGACTCACTCCACAGACCCCCAATACGGGTCAACCAATCGCAGAAGCTCCTCCTGCCGCTCATACGTAGATAACCTACTGACCAAAGTTCTAAGACTAGCAACATCGAAATACACCGTTGAAAAAGCAGGAACTACTTCTTTCTCGATTTGCTACTTCCATTCTTGCCAGTAGCTTAAGTGTCTCCAAATGCTCCCGACCTAGTTTTTCCGACAGCTCAACATTTGGGCTCTTAGTTCCGTTAGCTTTGGCCCCATGCTTCCACCAAACTAATTTTGCACGGAGAAAGTAGGAATTAATGCCATGGTGATATTGAATGTCGCTAGATGAAGAAACCGAAAATAACGAAGATCCCTAATCCAATGCTCAGAATCCCGGCCCCTGCAGAAAAGGTCGGTCTGATGAGCGACGACAATTTTCCTCCCAAGATCGAAGGTACACCTAGCGCAGACGCGATCAGACTCATTGCGAATATTAGACCAGCTCCGAAAAAGAGTATGAAGAATACACCATCGATCACACCTGTCATTGTCGAGATAGCCAAAATGACAAGCGCGCCACTGCCCGCGAGGCCATGTACTATCCCTACGGAGAACGGTATGTGAGCGTGATCGTGGGACGGTCCTTCGATGTGGGAGTGAAGATGTGCGTGGGTTTTGCCAACGTGGCTGTGCACGTGTAGGTGAAACTTTCCGCTTCTCAACCTACTTAGAGTCCAAGCACCAAGAACAACGAGCATCACTCCTACAATCAATTCGAAGGAACTGGATATGCTCGTTGGAAACTGCACTCTGAACAGGAGGACCAGAATGCCCGCAATCAACAAAATCGCCGTATGTCCCAATCCCCACAACCAACCAGTCAAAAGGGACCTGGTGATCGTTTTGCTTTGGGCGGCTATGGTGGAGACAGCAATAACATGGTCCGGCTCAAATGCGTGCTCGACACCGAGCGCAAAGCCCGCTGAAAGAGCTAATATGAACCTTGTTTCCAAACGACTAGCCTATCCATTACTCAGCGACGTTCTAGTTGAGTTTTCTCTCAATCACATTGTTCAAAATATGCGATGCACAGAAGAAGTCTGACTAGTATGGAGTTATAGAATTGCCATCGCTTCGGGAATTAGGCGAGCTCCAAATCATACGAATCTTGGAACGAAAGCTCCAAACAAGAAAGCATGCGATCGTAGGTTACAGTGATGACATCTCAGCTGTCCGATTGTCAGACGGAAATGTTGCTGTTCTCAAGACCGACATGCTTGTCGGAAGCACGGACATCCCCCCAGGCATGACAATGAGACAAGCAGCGCGAAAAGCCGTTGTAGCGAATGTGAGTGACTTGGCGGCCAAAGGTGTACGCCCATTAGCCGGGATAGTTGCATTAGGACTGCCAGCCTCCTTCACAGACAGCGATGTTCGAGAGCTCGCTGCTGGACTTCATCGCGGGGAAAAGGAATATGGGTTTCACATTGTGGGCGGAGATACAAACGAATCAAAAGACTTGACCATATCAATCGCGCTCTTCGCCATCTCAGATCGAAAGCATCTTGTCCTGCGAACCGGCGCTAGTCCGGGTGATATGGTTGCAGTCACTGGTATGTTCGGCGATACGTCCGCGGGACTGAAGGGCCTGCTCGAAAAGAAAATCCCCCCTAGGCGGCTATCTAAGCCACTGTATGACGCAGTTTTCAACCCGCGAGCACAATTGGAATTGGGACTGAGACTTGCTCGTTCAGGAGCGCTAACGGCATCAATTGACTCGAGTGACGGGTTGGCATGGAGCCTTCACGAACTCTCCGACGCGAATCACATGGGAATACAGATTAACCATGTGCCAGTGAGTGAGGCCGCTGCAGGATTCGCTACGCGCCACCGATACGACGCGAATGAATTGGCACTTTATGGCGGCGAAGAATACCACCTCGTTGTCACCGTGAAAAAGAACAGATTTGCACTTGCCCGTCGAGCTGCTCGAGGATGTTTGATCCCTATTGGATTGGTGACCAGTAAATTCCCAGGGGTGCGTTTCATTAAGGATGGTCGAAGTATCAATATCCCTAGGAAGGGATGGCAACACTTCAAGTCCCGTTAGCCGGAAGTCTAAGAGGTTGATGGTTGATGAAGTTCATCTACACTGGCATACATGTGTCAAATCTCGAACGGGCCATCAGGTTCTACACTGAACAGTTGGGCATGAAACTTCTTTTCAAGACACACATTAAGGAGACAGGGGGCCGTGTGGCCTGGCTAAGATCTAAAGGCTCTTCACAGATCCTTGAATTGAACTGGTATCCTAAGGGGTACAAGTATGGGGGTCGAAAGGGTTTGGATCATCTTGCGTTCCAAGTCAAGGATATCAACACAACATACTCGAAGATCACTGGGAAGTTCAAAGGGACAATCAAACCCTTCAAAGAAGGAAGTTGGATGCTCGGATACGTTATGGATCCCGACGGAAACTGGATCGAGTTGGGACAGCGGCTGAAGAAACAACGGAAACACTAGCGCAAGTCCGTTGAGGCGAGAA
>JAHFFU010000107.1 GCA_023247835.1 Candidatus Bathyarchaeota archaeon | reverse complement strand
TTTCATAACCGGCCCCCAATTGATTCCCATTGCTCTTGGATCCGTAGTCCCTAACCTGAGCAGCACATCTCGAATTCTAATTGCTGTCGGGGTGATCGGGGCAACTGTTATGCCTCACGCAGTTTTTGTTCACTCAGCTCTCGCGAACGATAAGATCACTGACCCAAGCATAGAAACGAAACGGAGGGTCATGCGTCTTCACAGGGTGGAGAGCATCATCATGTTCACATTCGCTGGCCTAGTCAATGCAGCGATTATGATCATGGCGGCCGCAGCGTTCGGAGCGCACAGAATACCGGTCGCAACAATCGAAGAGGCCTACATAACGCTTCAGCCTCTTTTCGGTAAGGCCGCAGCGATAGTGTTCGCCATCACGTTGCTGGCCTCGGGCCTCTCATCTTCAACTACTGGGACGTTGGCGGGGCAGGCCGTCATGGAGGGTATGCTCGGTAGGAAGATGAACTTGTGGGTGCGAAGGATTGTGACGCGTCTGATCAACACCATCCCCACCACTATCGCCATCTTAAGCGGAGTAGACCCGCTCCAGATCCTGGTCTACAGCCAAGTCGCACTGAGCCTGATGCTTCCGCTCCCCTTGCTGCCACTATTGAAATTCACCAAGGACAAGAACCTCATGGGCGAGCTTGTGAGCAGGAGGATTACGACAGCGCTCGCGACAATCTTCATAGCATTCATTCTCTCCCTGAATGCAGTGCTCATCTACCTGAGCTTTGGCGGCAAAATTTAGTTTAATTTAGAGATTCCGCCGGGCTCTTTCGGCTATGGCTTCAGACATTTCGGAAAGTCGAGCATTCCCGCCGAGGTCGTACGTTACAGTCTTTGCTTCAGCGATAACATCTTGCGTCGCTTTGAATATTGCTTCAGATTTTTTCTTCTCACCTAGATAGTCAAGCATCCAGGCGCCGGCGAGGACAGTTGCCGTCGGGTTGACTTTGTTCTGCCCCTTGTATTGGGGTGCGCTCCCATGAGCGGGTTCAAACATTGCGTAATCGTCGCCGAAGTTCGCCGAATATATGCACCCAATACTAGCCACTAAAGCAGAGGCCTCTTCGGAGATTATATCCATGAAAAGGTTCGTTCCGAATATAATACTCTGATTGAACCGTTGAGGGTTCTTAATGAGTTGCTGAGCAAAATTGTCGATGAAATACTCCTCCAAAGTGATGTCTGAATAATTCTTGTGGATGGTTCTCGCTGCATCCATGAAAAGCCCATCTGTCTCCTTCAGGATGTTCTGCTTCGTGATTGCGAAGCACCTCTTCCATCCTCGCCGCTTAGCTTCCTCGAAAGCCCTCTTAGCAAGCTTCTCACTCGGCCCCCGTGTGATCTTACGAAGCGCAATGGCCACATCATTCGAGAGTCGATGCTCGATTCCAGAGTACAGCCCCTCAGTTGCTTCACGAACGCAGACCAACTCCACATCCCCAAGTGGCCGTTTCGTTCCCTCAAAGGTCTTCACAGGCCGAATGTTCGCGTACAGATTCATACGTTGGCGAATACTAACCGCCACGCTGCATGGTGTGCTAGGACCCGCAGGCGTTGTCGTGGGGCCCTTCAAGCATGCGTCTGCAGACTCGATTACCTTCCAGCTCTCATCCGGTACTAGAGTTGTCCCACCATGGGTTTGCCACCACTCGAATCCTGCATTACAAGGAACAAAGTCCGCGGAGGTTCCGACGGCCTTCAAGACCTTCAAAGTTGCATCGATGAGTTCCGGGCCCGTCCCATCCCCCTTGATCAAAGCAACATTTCGCGCCAAAACTCATCCCAGCGGAACGAGCGACGAGGATAGTTAAGTTTTGTTTTGCATCTCGTTTGTTTTTCAATGAGATATCAATTGGCGGGCGGGGAGGGATTTGAACCCCCGACCTCAGGCTCCGGAGGCCTGTGCCCTATCCTGACTAGGCTACCCGCCCGACAAAATGAAGAAGTAGTTTTCATGTATAAGCGTGGACACTGAATGGGCATCGCACCAGCAGCGAACCGATTTTAAGGGGCACGCCGACTTAGCCATGCGACTGAAAAGCTGTCAAAAACGGAAAGTTGGTCGCCTTGGCGAACGTTCTCCAGCAATTTAAGGACGAATGTATGAGCGCACTTCGTGATGCGTTGGAGAGGACATTTCCGGAATGGGTAGCAATAATGCCTCGTCTTACTGTACCTTCATCTTTCGAATTCGGCGAGTTAACCTCCTCAGTAGCACATGACATTGCGCGTCAGAACCGAATGTCGCCGCAACAAGTGGCTGAAACAGTCCGTAACTTATTGACGTTGAAAGAGAAGTCGCTCATAGCAGGCGCTGAGAGCGTATCTGGATACATCAATTTCAGATTGAATTACAAGCTTGCCGGTCCCCAAATCCTGGAGGGCGCAGTCCGAGACAACGAGGCTTTCGGCATCGAGAAGGCTGAGCAACCAATCAGAATATCCGTCGAACATACGAGCGCCAACCCCGCCGGCCCACTAACAATGGCCACTGCACGAAACGCAATACTTGGAGACGCACTTGCCCGCCTCCTAAAAGCGAGAGGCCATTCAGTTAACAGAAGATTCTACGTTGACGACGTGGGTCGGCAAGTTGCGATTCTGGCCTACGGGTACAGCCTGCTAAATGAACCTGAACCACGGGGCAAAGCAGACAACTGGTTTGGCCGCCTCTACGCCTGCACGAACTGCGCCGTCCAAATGGAAACCACTAAGAGACAACTGAAACTGACCGAAGCTAATCCAAACCGCATCGAAGAACGAGCTGAACTTCAGCGGAACCTAGACGAATGGGTAGGCATCGCATCAGAACTCGAAGCAACAGATAAGGAGGTTTTGGCGAATGTTGTGAAAGCGGTTCAAGCGGAACCTAATCCCGAGAAAACCATACAGGAATTAGGCCGTAAGTACGAGCAAAACGAAAAAGAATCTGCTACCTTGATTCGGAAAGTAGCCGGGCTCTGCCTAGATGGAATCAAGACTACCTTGGCTGAGATGGACATTGCGTTCGACACCTGGGACTGGGAGAGCCAGTTACTTTGGGACGGCTACGTCGAGACAACACTTGCCAAGTTGATCAAGTTGCCCTTCGCTAAGAAAGAAGGCGCATCTGTGGCCTTGGACGTTAACGCCATCCTTGAGGCCTACTCGCTAAGAAATGAATTCAACCTCTCGGAGAATTATGAAATTCCATCGTTAACCCTAGTTCGCAGCGATGGGACGACGCTCTACCCGACGCGCGACATTGCCTATTCCATCGTCAAATTCGCCGATTCGGACAGGGTGATCAATGTGATCGCCACGGAGCAGACTTTGCCGCAACTTCAAATTCGCCTGACACTATTCGCACTCGGCGAAAATAAAGCAGCTCGCAATCAGATCCATTACGCATATGGTTTGGTCCAGCTGCCTGGGGAGAAAATGTCGAAACGTAGGGCGCATTACGTTGCTTTGGATGACGTGATAGATCAAGCTAAGGCACGAGTTAGGCAGACCATGGCAGAGAGAAAAGAAGGGCTTGGGCCCGAATCCGTCCGGACTATTCGAAACATTGCCTTGGGAGCAATTAGGTTTACCATGCTAAATGTCAACAGTGCGAAGAACCTGACGTTCACATGGGACCGTGTCCTAAGTCTGGAGCGGAACAGCGCTCCTTTCATCAATTATGCTTACACTAGAGCTGGAAGTATTCTTCGGAAGCTTGGTGAATTTCCTAAGAGTGCAGACTGTTCACTCCTCACTCATCCTCTAGAACTCCTGCTTATACTCAAAATCGGGCAGATGCCCGACGTGTTTTGTGAAGCCGCGGACCAGCTCAAGCCGGAGGAATTGGCCGGGTACGCGAATTCAATAGCCGAAAAGTTCCACGAATACTACGAGAAAGTAGACGTTATTCATTCAGACGAGCATGTTAAGAACGCCAGGGCGATGCTGGTTAGAGCCATACAGATCGTGCTTCGAAACTCCATGGGACTGCTGGGGATAAACGTAAGCGAAAGGATGTAAATGCACCTTGACTAAGGGATTTCCAAGGTTAAGTTGGCAAGGGGCGAAGAGCTACTTCACACTCGACCTGAGCTTACGCAGTCTGTACGACAAAGTATTCTTAGTCCTTTTCGTTGTAGATGCTCTCCTACGAGTCATCTGGCTTGACAAGCCGACGGGTTCGCTGATCTTTGATGAGTGGTACTACGTCAATGTTGCACGAGTTATACTCAGGCTTCCACAGAGCGTTGGCGCTAACGCGCAAGCAGCTTATGCGAATGCGCAACCGGGCCTCGATCCGAACCATGAACATCCTCCCTTAGCGAAACTCTTGATTGCGCTGTCGATGTACCTCGTCGGGGACAATGGTTACGGCTGGCGTATGCCGAGCGTGATCTTCGGATTGATCGGGGTCCTCGCTTTCTACTTACTTATGAAGAGAATTGCGGGTTACAAGATGGTTCCTCTAGTGGCCACGTTTCTGTTTTCCTTCGATAACCTCGTCTTCGTGCATAGTCGAATTGCGACACTCGATATTTTCGCGTTAACCTTCATGCTGTTGGGGTTCTACTGGTATTTCTCAGGCCATTCATACTTGAGCGCGGTAGGCATGGCGCTAAGTGCCCTAACCAAGATCACAGGCCTAGCAGGATTCCTCATAATCGTGGTTGTGCACTCCATAAGATTCGCAACAGGCCGTTCTAAAGGTAGAAAATGGAATGAATTCTTTTCCTGGTCTGAGAAATATATCGCCATCTTTGCAGCCTCCTTCCTGTTGTTGCTCACGGTTATGGACCGTTTGTGGGTCGGCTATCCAAGCCCCCTGGAACACATCCAATACATACTAAGCTATTCAGCAGCACTGGTATCCCAATGCCCCAATGGAATCATCAGCTGCCCCTGGCAATGGCTACTTAATCAAATTCA
>JAHFFU010000106.1 GCA_023247835.1 Candidatus Bathyarchaeota archaeon | reverse complement strand
TTTCTTTGCGATTTTCACCATGATCCGGCCAAGTCGTTTGTGGCCCGCCTTCATGTACCATTTTAGCCACCATGTCGCTATTCTTTCAACGACTGCCTGGTCAAGGGTGGAGAGGTCTCTTTCCGCTTCCTCCGCCGCAGCATCCATCCCAGCCAAAAGAGAGCCTTTGTCTTCACTCATCGCAAATCACTCTATGAAATAGTATCAACATCGCTTCTAGGGGTTTGGTGGCGGGTCCGGAGGGATTTGAACCTTGTCGGCCACGGTTGTGGTTCTCGACCTTCGGGTTTCCCTCAGGTTGCTAAGAGCTTCAGCCAAGCCAACGCTTGTCCGCCGCTCTACCTGGCTGAGCTACGGACCCACCAAAAATGAGTGAACACTACCGACTGGAAATAAAGTATTCGCGACCCTAACCCTAACGAAACCCAAATGGGTTTCAATCACGCAAAGCGATTCGAGAAACCTATTAACGAAGGGACCTCGTTATTCGAGGTTGAAAGAGTAGGGAACTCTGCATGGCAAGGGCAACGCTCGAATTCTCCTCGGTCGTGACCAGAGAATCAAAATGGTATGTATCAGATTGCCCCGAACTTGGAATTGCAAGCCAAGGGAAGACCATCGAGTCAGCATTGGAGAACCTTAGGGAAGCCATCGAACTTTACCTAAAGGACGAAGACGCCAAGGTTCCTAAGACGAACTTTCGACCAATGGTGACCCTTGTTAAAGTTGTACGTGCTTGAGTAAGCTTCCAGTCATCTCCGGCCGTGTGGTCATCAAAATCCTCACCCGGGTCGGATTTGGAATTGTCGGTCGCACAGGTAGCCATGTCAGACGAAAGAGGAAACGAGACAAAGAAGTCCTAATTGTGATAGTGCCAATGCACGGTGAACTTGCCAAAGGAACCCTTAGATCAATTTTGAGACAAGCGGACATGACAGTCGACGATTTGCTACGGTTAATGTAGACGGTCACGCAGCCACCCACATGCTCAAACAATATCCGTCTTCATTTTCGCCCGCGGCCGAGGCGTATCCGACGAACCCAAATAGCTTCGAATCACGCAAAGAATCCGATGTGAGAGCGTTGTCGGGTGAACTTGTCTTCATTGGCCTCGGCCTAAGCGACGAATATGGGTTGTCGCTGCGTGGGCAGGCGGAGGCTAGGTCGTGTAACGTGCTCTTCGCGGAATTCTACACAAACCCAATGCCAAGGTTAGACATGAGCTATCTCAACGGGCTTGTCGGCAAACAAGTAACAGTCCTGTCACGTTCAGAGGTTGAGGAAAAAGCTCAGGAAATGATTCTTGCCAAGGCAGCAACCGGGAAAGTGGGCCTCCTAGTTCCTGGGGATCCTATGATCGCCACGACGCATGTGGACCTGCGCCTACGCGCCTACAAAGCAGGCATCAGCACTAGAATCATCCATGCCGCGTCGGTCTTATCTGCAGCCGCGGGGGTTACGGGGTTGCAATCGTAGAAGTTTGGGCGAACCGTAACAATTCCCGTTTCGTGGCATGGGGAATTCCCTGAAAGCATCTACTTGGGCATCAAGAGCAACATCGCATCAGGTCTCCATTCGCTTGTACTCCTGGAAGTTGACGTCGAGAACAAACGCCACATTACCATCCCCCAAGCCCTAAAGCAACTGCTCGACGCGTCCCAGCGAGGATCAGAGACCGCGATATCGCCTGAAACGCTCCTAGTAGGCCTGGCCCGGCTCGAGGCACCCGATATGAAAATCAAAGCTGGAACTATCTCGGAATTGCTGGAAACAGACTTCGGAGAACCACCCTACGTTTTGATTATCCCGGGACAGCTCCACTTTGTTGAAGCAGAGGCTCTCCAACTGTTCTGTGGCGCCAAGAAGGAACTATTGGAAGGAAGAGCATGAGCGAGCTCAGCGAGGACTCTGCAGAACGGGCGAGGAAATACATCGCCACGCTCGAGGAAACACTTCAAAAACTGAGTACACTCGAAAAAGACACCATGGTAAGTGCTGTTAATATTTCAAAAGTTTTAGATGCCATTAACCGCTATCTGCAGGACGCTCGGTTCTACCTCAAGAATGGTAAACCCGTCACGTCCCTAGGTTCTATCGCGTATGCCGAAGGTTTGCTCGATGCCCTGACATTTCTGGAACTAGCCAAGATGAAAACTGCTCAATAACTCCTTTAGTGAAAGGTGCACCACAACGCGAACACTCCAACCAGGCGGCCGCAACGAAAAATGAGTCAAGAGAAAGCCAAGTCCCTCATCAAAGCCGCCTACGTGCTCCAGCTCAGACATGGGCCCTTCACGGAAAATGAATTCGAAGAATACGCTTTACAATCTGACCTGTCCCAACTGTTGGCCTCAGGATTTTTGGCCGAAGAGGATGAGGCCGGGGTGAAGCGTTATTCATTGACGGGTAAGGGCCGTAATCAAATCAGGGTCGTCCTAGCTGGCGGCGTATATGACGTTCTACACCTGGGCCACTTGGCTGCAGTGGAGGAAGCAAAGTCTTTCGGCGACGTGCTGGTCGTGGTTGTTGCGACGGATGTAACGGTTGAGATGTTGAAGGGCCGCAAACCCCTCTTTCCTGAGAAGGATAGGCAGGCGCTCGTTGCAGGCCTAAAGCCCGTGGATAAGGCAATCTTAGGATATGAGGACGTAGGTTTTGGTTTCGAACAGGTCCTGATGGAGGTCATGCCAAACATTGTCGCATTCGGTTATGACCAAGAGAACTTGGAAAAGACTGTGCGCGAAATCATAGAGAGACATAACTTGAACATTCGGATGGTGAAGCTTTCAAAATTCGACCATGAGAAATATGCTAGCTCTTCATCGGCTAGGCAGAAGCTTTCTGAGGAACTGAGGTAAGCGCTCTAACTTTGACTGTGTCGCCGTCTTTCAGGCGCAGCGTCTTTCTCAAGTGTTCTGTCGAGATGAGTTCGACCACATCGCCGGAATAATGGGTTCTCACCGGGAAGATTAGCGCCCCCCCTACTTTGTCTGCGATTTTTCCGTGGAAGCATTTTGCTGCGCCGAAGCTGCGGTTTCCTTCCGTGTAGCCTTCGATCAAGATGAACGGTGAGGCTTCCAGCATGCGCACCTCTTCCTGGTCCTCCTTTCGTACCCTAAGGTTCAGTGTACCCGGGTACGGTTTGAAGCCCAGTTTCTCGGTGAACTGTTTTCTGTATCCTTCTTGGTTCATGTAGTAGGCTCCTTCGCCCAGGCCGGAGAACACTACTCCCTCGAAGGAAACCTCCGCCTTCTTCGCCTCGAAGGCCCGCTTCAAGGTCAAGAACATGTTATCCAGATGCTTGACCCCGCCCTGCGTAATCTTGATCGATTCTCGCCGGCCCAAGCGGACGCGGTGAATCAACCCCATCTTCTCAAGCTCAATCAAATGCCTAGACGCGGTCTGCTGGGACGCCCCAAGCAACTTGGCCAGCTCGGTTGTGGTGAATATGACTTCGTCCGGGTATGCGCCAACCTCAATGAGCTTGTAGAGCGTGATCAGGAGGCTGGGTTTGATTTCTTGAGGCCCCATTTCTGCTTCGTTACCTCCTCATGTGCGAGGCTGATTGGTGCGGGGCCGCGTGGCGTGAGGCAGTGTTTGACAATAGTTACGGCGTCCTTCAGGGATACTTTGTGGCCCACACTCACATAGATGGTTTTCCCACCACCAGGCAATGAGACAATCTCCGCTATCTTGTAACCGTCTTTGTCCAGCACCTCGTTTCCCCTTACCGAGCCATACAGCAGGCTCTTCGCCACGCCAATCGTGGGAAGGTCTAAGGCCAAGCCGACGAGGCAGGCCAAACCGAACCTACGAGGATGAGCTAATCCATGAGCGTCGACGAGGCAA
Source organism: Candidatus Bathyarchaeota archaeon (assembly GCA_023247835.1). The sequence continues at coordinate 1,080 of JAHFFU010000106.1, read as the reverse complement.
ACATATGATTTGGCCTTCAACGCGCGAATGGCTCGGAGGACGGCTGGGGCTTCCCTGAAGGCTAGCAAGCCTGGAATGTAGGGAAATCTAGTCCTCTCCTTGATCGACTTCACCCTAAGGAGTTTGAGTCCTTCATAGTCGACAAGTGCCGCAGCCGCCAGAGTCGTTTCACCGAAGTAAGTTGCGTCACAACCCACAAGTTGCGTGAGCTTCGGTGGGAGCTCGCTTGTTTCTTTGACTAGGGGTGACAGTTTCTTCTGGAGCGCAATGGCTTCTCGCGGTGAAATCCGGCTGGGAATTCGGATCTGCAAGTCAACCGCGCTTAGAGCCCATGGACCCTAGCTTCCGTTCTACGCCTCTGAGCGCCTTCTCTAAGGAAACGCGCCTCAGGTCTGTGGCAACATCGCCACGGGTGGTCTCCAGGATTCTTCTAGCCGCGTCAAGCTTCCTTCGAAAGTTCGGCAGGATCGAGGTTCGGTCCAAGGACATGAGTTCCTCGTATATGCCCTCCATTTTCGTAAGTAGGCTTTGCGCCTCTTCCGCGTTCCCACGTCTGAGGGCGTCCAGGATCATCCGGCGCATCTCGCCGACGAAATCCAACATACCAAGAAGGTAGGCTGTACTGTTCCCCCCAACCTCGCTTAGCGAGGCAATCGTCCCACTCTTTTTCAACTTGAAAAGAAGTTTGGCCTCCGCATACTCCTGGAAGGCGACTAGGACTTGGCCGAATTGCGGCAACTCCGCGTGCGAGGTGAGCAGGCTTTGGAGTTCGTCGAGCGAACGTTTCGCATCATTCAGGGTCTTTGTGGCTTGGCTGAGTTTTCCGCGGTGAACTTGTATAATCGCCCAGCTGCAAAGCCTAGTGGCGTTTCGTGTTAATGTTTGAAGCTTCTCCCTAGCCTTGTCGTAGGAGAATAATTCGGATTGAATTTTCTCGATATCGCTCTTAGAGAGCATAGAGGTCGCTAGCCAGTAGCGACGCTTCACAATTAAATGGAACGGGCGGGTTACTTGGCGGGCAGCTCTTGTTCTTCGCGAATCCCGTTACTAGTTATGATCATCATGTCTATGCCTTCACCG
>JAHFFU010000105.1 GCA_023247835.1 Candidatus Bathyarchaeota archaeon | reverse complement strand
AGTCCAGCGCGACTAGCACCAACCTTGAAATAAACAGCCAAAGTTGAAATACATAGCAAGACCCATTATGCCGTTCGGTACTCCTTGGCGACGGTCAGGATAGTATTCGCTTCTGACTTTCACGGCAGCGAGCAGGTTTGGCGAAAATTCCTAAACTCTGCCAAGATGTTCAAAGCGAACTGGCTGATAATGGGCGGAGACCTTACTGGGAAAATCCTCACACCCATAGTACTGCAACTAGATGGAACGTACAAAGCAGACTTCTTGGAAAAGCCCCATACGATCCAGGCCGCCGAAGTTGAGAATTTCAAGAAGCTCGTGAGAGAGCACTGCTACATACCGTACGTCTGCGACCAGAAGCAGTTTGAAGACCTACAGCAGGCGCCCCAGGAGAAGGTGGAGGACATCTTCGCACAGCTAGAATGTGAAACGCTGAAGGAGTGGCTTGACCTCATCCCGAAGAAGCTGACGGATGATGTCAAGATACTGATCCACCCAGGAAACGATGACAAATTCGAACTCGATGACGTGATTAAGAATAGCCCATACTGCACTTTCGCAGAGGAATCCGTAGTTAACTTGGACGGTGATCATGAAGCTGCCTGCGTCGGTTGGTCAAACCCTACTCCATGGAACAGCCCGAGAGAATGTTCAGAAGAGGAGTTGATGGCGAAGCTCGAAAAGGTCGCCTCCAAAGTCCAGAACGTGAAAAATTCGCTATTCTGTTTGCATTGTCCGCCTTTCGAGTCTCAAATCGACAATGCCCCTCTCCTTGACAAAGATTTCCGTCCCGTTATGGAGGGAGGACGACCGGTATACATCCCCGTCGGCTCGAAATCTGTTCGCGCCATCATTGAGAAGTACCAACCCTTACTGGGGATGCACGGGCACATTCACGAATGCCGCGGCTGGATGAAGATTGGAAGAACGCAATGCATGAACCCAGGATCCGAGTATACCGAAGGTATCCTGAGCGCATACCTTATCGAAATCGACGGCGAGAAGATAAAGCGGCTGCAGCGAGTCGAAGGCTAGCTTGCTCTCATACTCACGCCTTCTCGGCTTCTTCGCCTGTTCAAATCCCTGATGAGTTGGTGTAACCTCATTTGTCCTCCCAGGCTTCGGCCTAGCTGATTCTTGCTGGTTACCAGGCGGCCTGTGCTGATGTCGATGCAGCCTATGCCGATATCCTTGTTCCCGAATTCCTCGATAAAACCACTGACCGCTGCCGGTGGCTCATAGTCGCTGAAGAGCAGCAGCCAAGACCATTTGATGTTCTTCTGGTCGCGCATTGTTTCAATTATACGAACGAGCTGCATGACTCGAGACTTCGCCGAGTCAGAATTACCTACCTCGTGCGCGTACAATGCGACTTCGTAATTTGGCATTAGTGTGACCGCCACGAATCTAGATAACAAGAAGCCCTTAGGGCGTGTGCTTCCCCTCGCCATCAGCGGAAAGACTTCTCCGGACGTTTGATAGAATCTGAATGTCTCATTCAAGTCCGCGACCCAATACGCCCGGCCACGCTGAATCTCCCTTTCCAGGCCGGCGAAGACTTCAGGCGCTGAAACTCGGGGCTCATTGTCATTGATTCTCGTCAGTATGAGGTCTCTTAACGCGAAGGGGTCGACGCCGCAAGCTTTCGAATCTATGTCGAAATGTTCTCTATCTTTCTCCCTATATGCTCGAACTCTGTTTCTTCCGTAGTTGTCTCTGATGACTGAGCATTCTTTGAACTCAGACCATTTGTGTTCTTGCTTGTCTTTCCTTCCTTTCACCATCGAATACCCATAATCATCGTACTCGAGTGTTTGGTGCACTCGAAAGAAGTAGATGTAAACAGCCAACAGCGCCCCGAGAATGCCGGGGACGGCCAGGCTTACCGCGGGCCCCATCCCGCTCAGTTGCAGCACGTTGAGCGAGACAGACCATAGCAATGCAAGGGCAAAGGTCAGGACCGCCCAGAAGACAGCGATCTTAGACACTTGAACTTTCGAGCAGCGCGGCAAACGGCATGTACCTAACGCTTACTCACGCGGTCTTCCAAATATACCTTTGATGGCTTCAAAAGTTCAGCGAATCCGAGCTCTCAGATTTTCCACATCACTTTCCGAACGTATGAGGCAACTTCTTGAATTGTGAGTTGCTCCTTGAAGGAAAATCGCAGAGCAGTTACTGATGAAGACGCGGCGTAAGGACTACGAGTAGGGTGAAAGAAAAGAAGAGAGAAAAATAAAGTGTGGGGCTTGCTTATTCTGGCGGAATCTCTGCGAAGATGGTAGAGTAGTCGACGTCCTTCTTCCCGTACTTGTAGTAGGCATACATACCTGCGCCCACTAAGCCAAGCAGGACGGTGAAGCCGATTGCGAACCAGTTGTCACTTGTTGGTGCGAGGATGTTGTAGCTGTCTTGAGGTGCCGTGAGAATCATCCAATCGAGTACTAGGTTGGCTCCGACTCCCAAGACGCCTATGAAGACCATTCCTGACTTCCCGCCGATCTTGAAGGGTGCAGTTTGGTAGATCTGTGGTTTGCGGTATGGGAGGAGTACTAGTGCTAGCGCGAATAGTGTGAAGAAGACTGCGTCGAATAGGTCTGTACTCGCGACGCCAACGGTGAAGATACCGTTTAGCGCGCCGCCTGCGGCACCGCCAGGGTTCCAAGAGCCACCGTTGGAGATTATACCGGACTCTGAGAAGCACCCCAGCAAACCGAAGGTTCCTGTCAATATTGTTGCATTGACGGGGGAGTGGAATCGCTCATTGACGTTTGCAAGCGACCCTGGTAGGACTCTATCGAAGGCCATAGCGAAGAGTATTCTTGATGCTGTGAGGATGAAGGGTGGAATGTCGTTTGCAACCCAGAGTACACCGAATATGAACAAAAGCCAGTTAAGCGAGCTAAGCCCTAGGCCGATGCCAGTCATAGCGGCAATTGTTGTAGTCCATGCCCTGATTGCTGGAACACCCGCCTCGGTTAGGCTCCCTCCTCCGTAGGATAGATAGGAGTAGGCTTCGAAGAAGGACCAAGTGTTACCATTTGGCAGCGTTGTTCTCCCGAGAGCGGCGGTTGAAAAGGCACCGAATGAGGATACGGCCATGTAGGCAACCATGATAATTACTGAGGACAGCAGCAAGATTTTCGGAAGACTCTTGTTAGCTTCCTTGACCTCGCCAGCGATGAATGTTGATGCCGCGTATCCGATGTAGGCAAAGTAGGCCCCGATCATGGCTATAGATACCGCGGACCAGTAGTTTCCTACGTTCGCTGCATCCATGCCCTGTGCCAACGCCCCTTGGACGTAAGTGTCCGCTGTTACACCCATAATGCCATTCTGTTCTCCCAGTGCCGTTATCCCTGCTTGTAACGCCGAGGGGTTAGCAACTGAAGTACCCAAGAGGTAAAGCACGTAGATCGTGAGAGACGCTGGAATCCAGAACATCGCCTGCAGAAGGTAGCCTGCCATCCTTACTCCTAGGGCTCCGATAGCCGTGAAGAGAATGACCAACAGGAGACCTCCGCCGAATAGATAGACGTCGTTGACTCCCGCCGCTGTGACTCCGACTATTGGTCCGAATATGAAGTAGACACCCTCAAAAACTGCAACTGCGATGATCCCGAAAGACCATGAGATGCTGAGGAATTCGAACCAAGAGGCGACGAACGCCCAGAATGGGCTGACAAGCCTTGAAATGACAACGTAACCTCCACCTGAGCGAGGCATAGCCGCGATCAGAATCGAGAAGGATAGAACCGAGAGGATAATGATGATTCCACCGATCAGGAAAGCCATGACCATTGGGGGAATGCCCGCAACCCAGAGGTTTTCTGGTAATGGGGCTAATCCGGTGAACTGGAAGACACGTCTCTGCCAGCCGAGACCCATAGTGTTAGCCAGGATAATGATCATTGCTGTTAGTGGACCGATTTCTCTGACAAGCCCTGTTGCTTTTCTTACGAATAGTTTCTTTTGCGACAATTTTTCTCAACCTGTGTTGGCTGGCTGATGTGAATTTAACAGTATTGGTTGCATTTCAGGTTGACAGTCGGCGGAACAGCTATGTTCCATTCGGACGGAGCGCTTCATTGGTATTGTCCATTCGTTTTGTGATCTCGCAATTAGCGCCACTCGACCTTTCATCGCTTAAATGCCGGCGTTTGTCTCCCGAGCTCGAATCTGACCGATGACTGAATAATCGGATTTTTCCACGGTGAGGGCGGGTTTCACAGCGCAAGAGGCAGAAGCAAAGAGAGGCTCTATCCGAGGTTCAATGTGACAAATAAGGAGTATAATTTGCTTGCCTGCCTCAGGGACAATTTCGGATTTGGTGGAATCAGCCACGACGATCAGCCTACGGGGAGAGTATGGAAATGGATTGTACGCAACAAACATGATTTGAAACTCGTCATCGCATTTCTCGACGGCAGAATACGGTCCGATAAAAAGGGACGGGATTACGAAGTGCACTTTCAGGTCATACTTTGAGAACACCAAAAGGATAGTTCGCCGGAAAGCAACCTAGCTTCGGCATCTTTCAGAATATGGAACGAGCGCACCCAAAATACGGCGCCCAATCAAACGTTTACAACCAAAAAAATACCGCACCAGATACGGTACGAGTCGCGTACCGGGAGAAAATGAGATTCCATGCGTCAGTCTGATCTTTCAGAGTTCAAAGTCATTTGCGGAACAATGTCAGGAGAAAGAAAAGAACCGGAAACATCAGAAGGATGATTATGAAAGTGTACTTTCTCTTTCGTTCCGAGCGCTTGGCTTGATCCTCACATAACGGCCCACAGAACTCCCTATCCATCCCGATCGGCGTTGAGCAGACGACACAATGTCTATGCCTTGGAATCGTGACTTTCTCGGCTTGTTTCATGTATTTCGACATGAGCTTCGTGCTTAGAATAATTGGATGTCTAATAAAACCTG
>JAHFFU010000104.1 GCA_023247835.1 Candidatus Bathyarchaeota archaeon | reverse complement strand
AGCCCGGACTTCACGCAACGCCAGCTAAAATCAGGTGATATGGTTCATACAGACATCGGGTCGGAATTCGCTGGCTATCATTCTGACATCCAACCTGTTGCGATCATCGGCGGACCGCGCCCTGGGCAGGTTTCTCTATTAAGGACTAACGCAAAAGTACTTCGCGCCATGATTGGAGCAACTAAACCAGGAACATCGGAAAAGGATGTTGTCGGCGCTGCAATCGAATCTGCAAAGGGAGAACCATTCGGAAATAATTTGAGAATGTCTCTTTTCGGACACGGCTACGGTGTGGGTTTAGATCCGCCCAACCTCACTGCTCATACTCTCGCAAAAAGTAAGGCATCCGAAATTACTCTACGGGAAAAGATGGTCCTATGTTATGAGCCTGGAATCTTCGTGCCAGGGGTTGGTGGCACAGCAATCGAGGACCAAGTGATAATCAATCAAGATGGCTGCGAAGTTATGACTGGCTGCTTGAGGCACGCGGAGAGGCTTCTCGAAGAGTTCGCAGCTTTTAATTAGCATTGGCTGCATCTCTAAGGTTTCTAAAGGCTTGCTAGAGATGGAAGGCATCCCTGTATCCGAGTACCGGGAACGCGTAAGAAAGGTTCAGGCGTTTGCACGTTCGAAGAAACTCGAAGCTGTACTCGCTTACTCAGACAGACGTTATTCGATGGGGCAAGGTGTCGAATCAGGCCAAAATATTCGGTATTTGGTTGGGTTCAACTTTCCTCCCTCAAGAATTCAGAACGACGATGTAGTCGTCCCGTACATGATTGGCGATAGCGTCATTGTAGTGCCCGCAGAAGGAGAGCCATCATTGCTCTTGACGCGAGGAGAAGTCGAGCGTGCGAAGAACCAGACATGGGTTCATGACATCAGGACAACTGCTGAAAGATTTATCGACGCTAAGTACCTCGGCCTAGGCGTCCTAACCCGTGAAGTACTCAGCAAGAAGAAGAGCCCACGCCTCGGATTGGCTGGGACACACTTCCCAATGGAACTTTATTTGGAGCTCAACAAGTCCCTTTCCAAAGCGAAGTTTTCAGATTGTTCTGATGACCTCGACCTGTTGCGGACTATCAAAAGCGCCAACGAACTTCGAATCATGCAACGAGCCGCCGAAATTGCCGACGAAGGTGTGCGCGCGCTTATAGAATCAAGCAAAACTGGGGTAAAAGAATATGAAGTCCACATCGCCGTTGAGAAGGCCATGTTCGACGCAGGTGGCGACAATCCTTGGTCTGTAATCCTGTCAGGTCCCAGATCGGCGATATCGTACATGAGTCCAGACTACACCCAGAGGAAGCTTCGGGACGGGGATATGGTGTACGCCGACATCGGGAGCGAACTGATGGGCTACCACTCAGACATACAACCGGCCTACATCGTCGGAAAAGGTTCGGTTGACCAAGTAAAGCTGGTTGAACTCAGTCTAAAAATGCTGAGGGCAATGATAGCCAGCACGCGGCCGGGTGTCACCGACACACAAGTTCTGAAAGCTGCGTATCAGGCAGCTGGGAACAGCCCGTTCCGTGATTACATCAGGACATGGACTTTTGGTCATGGTTATGGTGTCGGGTCCGATTTGCCTGACATGACAGGGGCCACATTGACCCTGCCAAAGAAACAGCAACTCAAGCTAAAAGAAAACATGGTCCTGTGCTATGAACCCGGAATCTTCGTCCCAGGGCTGGGAGGAGCAGCAGTCGAAGACGAAGTAATAGTCACTGCTAACAGCTGCAAGGTCATCACTAAATGCGCTGAACGCGCCCAAGAACTCATAAACCAACAGAACCAAACTAAAGAATCCTGACACACCAGTACTTGTCTAATCACCAACCTATCACTAAGCTGGAGGATATGGGCTTGGCACGGAAGGGTCTCGGCCGAATAGAACTAGCATACGGGAATCCAACCGAAGCTTTTCAACCGGAGCTCACTATAAAGACAAACCCAACCATCGATCATGGCTTCGATCTATCTCACCTCGCGCCTTGCGTAGCAGCGAGGGAAGAGCGAAGGGGACCATACGTCGAAATCCCCCGGGGGGGCAATAGGCTCGAGGAGTCTTACGTATGAAGGGAATACGAATGCCTCCTACGCGAATTATTTGCCGCAGGTTGCCTGGACTCAAAAATTGTCGACGATGAACTTTTGCACACAAGAATAATGCAACGCGTATCGTATGTCGAGTCGCCCTCAAACGGTCATCTGCGTCTGGAATGTGAGCTGGGACAGTTACTTCGTCCAGGCCATATTATCGCCAGGATATGCGAGCCGGTGGGAGCCGAGGTCGAAGTGAAATCACAAGTGAGCGATCTTGTATTTCGCATTCAAACTTCTGGATTCGCTCGTGCCGGTGAACGCATCGCCTCAATAGCTCGTGCCGAAGACTATTAGCTTAATGTGTTGCGTTCGATAGTTCTCTCACAGTTAACGGGCTGATTTGCGTGAATGTTCGATCAGTGAGAGGTCGTACAAATCTTCACGCCTATCCATCCCTAGCGTGAAACTTCCGCTTGATCGATAATCGAGAATTCGATCCAAGTTTATTTCGCCGTAGATTATCTCTTCGTTGCCCCTGTTTGCCATGGATATCGTCCGACCGAACGGATCTACTATTTTGCTTTCTCCGGCATATTCGAATCCTGTGAGCTCATCCTTTCCTACGAGGCACGATGAAACGACAAATACACCTCCTTCCATTGCTCGCGCTACGGGGAGGTAGTTACTGCAAGTGTCATATCCTACAGAAGTGGCCCAAAGCTGACATTGTATTTCCTCTCCCATCAGGTCGAGCAATCGAGTATATTCTGGAAATAGTGCATCGTAACAGATCGCAAGCCCAAACTTGGCTAGGCTAGTCTGGAAAATTCTTAGGTCCTCGAAGCTGCCCTTCTTCCAATAAGCAAGTTCTAGACTTCCAAGGTGTAGTTTCCTGTGTTTACCCAAGATCGTTCCGTCAGGTCCGATGATTAGCGAAGAATTGTAGATGGTCCCAGTCTGCCTTGCGTCCGCTTCGTCGAAACCCGTGACTATGAAAACGCCTTGGTCGCGGGCCTTCTTGCAGAGTTTCTCTGTGGACGGTCCGGGTATAGGTTCGGAGACCTTGAAGAGTTTCTTGCTCACCCATTCTGATTCTTTCTTGAAGAAATCCTCATCAGCATAGGTCAATATGTGAGGGCGCCAGCCTGGGTAACCGCCGATACAGGTCTCACCAAACACAACAAGCTGTGCGCCCTTATTCGCGGCATCGTCGACGTAATCGCAGATTTTTGAAACACACGCTTGCATGTCGAAGGTTATGGGAGTTAATTGCGCAGCCGCTACCTTGAACCTTTTGTTCATCGAAGGCCAACTTCTATACACTACTTGCGCCGGCCTCATTAAAATTGCTCAAGCGGAGTCTCAAGCGCGAATTAAACAGTTAAATTCCACCCGGGCTTCGAACTTTACTCCGTCTCGGGATGCGAATGAAAAACCAGTCTATCGATTTAGTCATCGAGGGAGGAAAGCTTGTTACACATCATGAATTGCTTGACGTCGACCTAGCAATTGATAACGGAAGGGTTGTGGGGTTAGGCAAGGCCAGCCACTTTCCGACGCCCGCGAAAGTTATACATGCTGAAGGGAAATTCGTTCTTCCCGGCGCGATCGATTGCCACGTACATTTTCGAGACCCTGGCTTTCCGCAGCGTGAGGATTTCCAAAGTGGAACAAGTGCGGCTGCTGCCGGGGGAATTACTACAGTAATAGACATGCCAAACACGGCTCCCTCTGTATGGAACGCCCAAGTCTTTCGTGAGAAAAGAGATAGCGTCAAGGGCAGGGCTGTTGTTGACTACGCGTTATACGCGTGCGCAGGTACAGACAGTGTCCACGAAATCGCTTCCTTGGCGAAGGAGGGGGCAGTAGCATTCAAAACGCTGATGACGAATGTTCCGCCCAGAGGGAGAGAGCAAGAGTTCTATGGCATTCATCTGAAATCTGACAGCGACATTCTCGATGTAATGGAAGCAGTAGCAAAAACAGGCTTAACCCATACTTTTCATGCGGAAACTGATTGCATTGTACAAAGGGAAGTAGGTCGGCTACAAAAGAAGGGTCGGATGGATGCGTTGGCTCACACCGAGTCTAGGCCAAACTACGTAGAGGCCGACGCTATAGCACACACGATAATCGTTGGGCACGAGTTCGGTGACTATGTTCATGTTGCGCACATGAGCACTCATGAGGGTGTGGAACTAGTTCGCCAAGCAAAATCCAGAGGCTTTCACGTTACATCCGAGACTTGTGCGCATTACCTGTTCTTGACAAGGCATGACATGAAACGACTCGGTACCCTAGCCAAAATCCAGCCCCCTTTGAGGGAAAGGCGCGACCAAGATAGTCTTTGGGGAGGAATAAATGATGGGACAATCGACATCATTTGTAGTGACCATTCGCCCTTTACGAAAGCGGAGAAGCGCCGGAACATTTGGAGGGCTTTGCCCGGAGCTCCAGATATGGAGAACATGATTCCCCTGATGCTTCACGCCATCAATTTGGGTAAGTTGTCGATTCCTAAGCTTGTGGAAATTAGTTCGCGCAATGTGGCGAAAATTTTCGGACTGTATCCCAAGAAGGGCGCACTGAGAGTTGGATCCGACGCGGATGTGATCATCGTTGACATGAAAGCGAAGAGGAAGATTCGTGCCGACCAGATGCATACAAAGGCTAAGAACAATACGATCTTCGAAGGCTGGAAGGTAAAAGGGCTTCCGGTCATGACAATTGTTAGAGGAGAAGTAGTCATGGAACAAGGAAGAATCGTGGGAAACCGCGGGCACGGGGATTGGCAGCCTAGAATCTCTAATCGAAGAGCTGGCTAGCCTCTTACAACCATGATGAAGGGTAACAATTCCGAATGGTGTTAGTCAGTGAAGTAATAGGATAA
>JAHFFU010000103.1 GCA_023247835.1 Candidatus Bathyarchaeota archaeon | reverse complement strand
TGAATTGACGCAGAAATACTCGCAGCCCATCGATGGGAAATTCGGCAAGTACGGTGGCCGCTTCGTTCCAGAAACTCTGATGAGCGCTCTCATCGAACTGGAGCAAGAATACACACGCCTAAAGGATGACCCAGAATTCAAATCTCAGCTCAATTATCTTCTCAAAGAATTCGCAGGCCGGCCAACGCCGCTCTACTACGCTGCGAACCTAACGCGAAAGGCCGGCGGCGCAAAGATCTACATCAAGCGGGAAGACTTGGCGCACGGCGGGGCACACAAGATCAACAACACGATTGGGCAGGCACTCCTCGCGAAGAGGATGGGAAAAGAACGGGTCATAGCAGAGACTGGAGCGGGCCAGCATGGGGTAGCGAGCGCCATCGCGTGCGCCGCGCTGGGTCTCAAGTGCGAAGTTTACATGGGCTCCGAAGACGTGGAACGACAGAAACTGAACGTGTTTCGGATGAACCTGCTAGGAACAAAGGTTCATCCTGTTAATTCAGGGTCGAAGACGCTGAAGGACGCGATAAACGAAGCATTCAGAGACTGGGTGACGAACGTTGAGAACACTTACTACTTGCTGGGCTCGGTCGTTGGCCCCCATCCATATCCAACCCTAGTTCGAGATTTTCAGAGCGTGATCGGTCTCGAGATTAAGGAGCAGATTCTGCAGAAGGAAGGGCGCCTCCCGGACGCGATAGTTGCTTGCGTGGGTGGAGGAAGCAATTCGATGGGCGCATTCTACCCCTTCATCCAAGACGAGCAGGTCGCTCTGTATGGTGTGGAAGCAGGCGGCCTAGGCCTAGCGTCTGGAAAGCATGCGGCATCATTGTGCGCTGGGCAGGAGGGTGTTTTTCACGGAATGTTGACCTACATACTTCAGGATCCGGACGGCCAGATCCAATCCACACACAGCATCTCAGCCGGCCTAGACTACCCTGGAGTCGGCCCAGAACACGCGTACCTGAAAGTTACGGGACGAGCTCAGTACACTTCAGCGACGGATGAACAAGCGTTGGAAGCCTTCATGGAACTAAGTAGGCTTGAGGGCATCATACCAGCCCTCGAACCAGCACACGCCGTACATTATGCAGTCATTCTGGCGTCCAGGATGAGGCAAGACCAGCTCGTGGTGATCAACCTCTCAGGACGAGGGGACAAGGACGTCAATGTTGTCGCCCAGAAATTAGGCGTAAAGATATGACGAGAATCTCAGAAACCTTCGCCCAATTAGAGCAGAAAGGCGAGGGCGCGCTCATATCGTACCTAACAGTCGGATACCCGCACCCCAACAAAACTCCTCGCCTAATTGAAGCATTGATCGAAGGCGGGACTGACATCATCGAACTTGGGATACCATTCTCGGATCCAATTGCGGATGGACCGACGATTCAAAACGCTGTAACGCGTTCCTTAGCGAGTGGTGCCAGACCTCTCGACGCTTTAGAGGTCGCGAGAACGATTCACGAAAAACAGGACACTCCGCTCGTTCTAATGAGCTACTTCAACCCCATATACAGGGTTGGATTAGGAAAGTTTCTCAGCCTAGCGAAGAATTCCGGGATTTCAGGAATTATCATTCCTGACATGCCCGTTGAAGAGTCCGAAGATTTTAAGAAGGAATGCGTCGCCGCCGATATTGACACCATCTTCCTGGCATCACCTTCCACTCGCCCAGATAGGCTTAAGCAGATTCTGGCTCAAACTTCGGGTTACCTCTACCTGATCTCGTTGTTCGGCGTCACAGGCGTCCGCTCATCTGTCGCCGACGCAGCTCTGACTCTAATCAAGAAATACAGGGACGTAGTAGCCGGTTCCATTCCTCTTGCCGTAGGATTTGGAATCTCCAAACCTGACCACGTAAGACAGATGATCAAAGCAGGAGCAGATGGCGTAATAGTAGGAAGCGCATTCGTTAAGACAATCGGAGAGAATTCACGGAACCTGTCTCTTGCGGCTAAGAAATTAGAAGGCATGGCTAAGGCTTTGAAGAAAGCGACCAGGGTAGGCAAGTGATGCAGGATTCATAGAACGGCCCCAGACTGGGAATCTAGGAAGCGGCGAATCTTACGAAACACCAGCTCAAACATTGCCTTCGTGAGCTTCCCAGTTTGCGTGTTCTGCCGGCTCGGATGGTAAGAGGCAGCAAGGGCCGGATATGGCTCCGGAAGCTGGTAGAAGGCAGCGTGATGAAAACGCAAACCTTCCGTTTTAAGCCCACGTTCCCTAAGAAACCTGACATAGGTGTCGAAAGCGACCCGTCCCAAAGCTAAAACGACTTTAACATTGCTCAGGAGCCGCAGCTCCTGCGTCCAGTAACGCTTACAGTTCCAAATCTCCTGCGAAATTGGTTTGTTCTTCGGCGGAGCACACCTTACAATGGCCGTCATGTATGCGTCACGCAACTCAAGGCCGTCACCGCGTCTATTCGAGGTAGGCTGGTTAGAGAAACCGTGCAGGTGCAAGGCGGCCATGAGAAACTGGGCCGAGCCGTCCCCTGTGAACATTCGCCCGGTGCGGTTCCCGCCATGCGCAGCAGGGGCAAGGCCGAGGATCAGAAGCCTGGCATGCGCGTCTCCGAACCCGGGCAGCGGCTTACCCCAATAATTCCAATCCATGAATTGTCTGCGTTTCTTCCTTGCTACGAGTTCGCAGTATCGTCTTAGTCTTGGGCAGAGCTGGCATGATACTACTGTTGAGTTTAGGCCGGTAAGTGACTTGAACGCAACCCGGGGTTCTGGCAAGATCTTTGACCGTTAGCTGAGCTATAGATTTGGCTCAGAGGTTCTGACCGGACACGCTAGAAAGTACCATTAGTCCTTGATGTTGGTCGTCGCCGAAATATGTCAAGGTGAGGGGTAGCCATCCGGTCCAATTCATCGGGAAATGAATCTCGAAATATCCATTCTGGTCAGTGGTCGCGGCTTGAGTTCGGTACTCGCCCTGCAAATAGTATTGTGCGTAAACCTTCGCCTCCACTACGGGTAACCCAGACGCTGTCTCTAGATATCCCTTCACACCTACTGCCACTCCCTTCTGGGCGACAGCACTGACGGAGCCGAACATGACGCTCTGCCCATTCTTGGACAGGGGTGTTGTTGGCAGTTTAACGAAGGCTGAGGGTGGAATCTGGCTTGCGGTGCTAATAGTCGCCAGAGTCCACGCAGCTAGGATTACTGCGCCCACAATGATTAGGATCGTTATTATGCCCTTGATGCTAGGGCGTCTTCTTCGTTCCGCTTCATCATTGCTAGCCATCAAAGTGCACCTCAGCGGATTCGAAAATCGCTGCGCAAACGCCGTCGGAGAGTTAAAGTCTTTCCGGCGCTCAGCACAATAGGAAAATTGTGGTTGTTCGCTGCGGACACAAACTTATCTATAACGAGCCGAATGCACTCGGCGGAGTTTACAATATTGTCTGAGGCTTCAGTTCCAGTCCTTATTCTGAGGGAAGGGGCGACCAGAACCCGCGGGCGGGACGCTCAGCGGAATAACATTCTAGCCGCGAAAGTCATTACTGAAACAATCCGTACCACACTCGGCCCGCAGGGCATGGATAAGATGCTCGTTTCCGGAATGGGCGATGTTGTGATTACAAACGACGGGGCCACCATAATGAAGGAATTAGATGTTCAGCACCCCGCTGCGAAGATGCTTGTTGAGGTGGCGAAAAGTCAAGATAATGAGGTAGGTGACGGGACGACCACTGCAGTTGTCCTTGCGGGGGAACTTTTGACGAAGGCGGAGAAGCTTCTGGACCAAGAAGTTCATCCCACGGTTATAGTTGAAGGCTACAAGAAAGCCTCGGAAAAGGCTCTAGAGATCCTTCAGAATCTTTCCATCGATATTCAGCCAAATGACGAGAAGATGCTGAAGCTCGTTGCCATCACATCGATAAGCACAAAGGCCACTGCAGGAACAAGTGATCACTTAGCTACATTGGCTACTCAAGCCGTAAGCCAAATCACCGAAGAACGGGACGGCAAGACTACTGCCGACATAGACCGAGTCAAGGTCTTGAAGAAGAAGGGGGAGAGTATGGAGCAGAGCGAACTCATCAGGGGCATCGTTGTTGACAAAGAGGTCTCACACCCTCAGATGCCGAAACAGGTGAAGAACGCAAAGATCGCATTGCTCAACGCCAAACTCGAGATTGAGAAGACCGAGTTTGATGCTAAGATTAACATCAACTCACCCGACCAGATGAAACGCTTCCTCGATGAGGAGGAAAGTATGCTCAGGGGGATGACAGACAAGGTTGGTGGAAGCGGTGCCAACGTGATATTTTGTGAGAAAGGTATTGACGACTTAGCCCTCCACTTCCTTGCGAAGAAGAATATCATGGCTGTGAAGAACATTAGCAGCAGCGACATGGAGAAGCTGGCAAAAGCTACGGGCGGAACCATACTGGCGAGTACGAAGGACATAGCTTCCGACGCGCTTGGCGAGGCGAAACTCGTAGAGGAAGTGAAGATTGGAGACGACAAACTCGTATACGTTCGCGACTGCAAAGACCCACGAGCAGTAACCGTCGTTATAAGGGGCGGCTCGGACCACGTTGTCGACGAGGCTGAACGCTCCTTCCACGACGCGCTCTGCGTCGTCAGAAACGCCGTGGAGGACCACAAGATCGTCGCCGGCGGAGGCTCACCTGAAGCTGAAACAGCAAAACAATTACGAGAATTCGCCGTAAAGGTTGGAGGCCGCGAACAACTCGCCATCGAAGCCTATGCTGAAGCCTTGGAAGCGATTCCACTCACGATTGCCGAGAACGCCGGGCTCGACCCCATCGACATAATGGTCGAACTCAGGTCGAAGCACGCAGAGCCTGGAAACAAATGGTACGGCGTTCAAGTAAAGACAGGTAAGATTGCCGACATGTTAGCGGATAATGTGATTGAACCACTAAGGGTGAAACAACAAGTCGTCAAGTCCGCCACAGAAGCTGCCAGCATGCTCCTCCGAATAGACG
>JAHFFU010000102.1 GCA_023247835.1 Candidatus Bathyarchaeota archaeon | reverse complement strand
GTCGGATCGAAGCGTAACAGGCGACCATGACCACCCGGCACGAACGAGCCGCCCGGGTTTACAGCCCCTTTTCCCGAGTACTGGGTAATCCAGACGTAACCATTCTTGTCAACAGTGATACCCCACATATCTCCGGCTCCAGGAACATCATATTCTTTGAAACTTTGATTTGCGGGGTCAAACCTGCCAAGCTTGCTTGCGTTCGACTCAGTAAACCATACTACGCCACGCGCGTCAACTGCAACTGCTAGGGGCCCAGATTCGTGTGTTGGAACGGAGTATTCGTCGATGTATCGCGGCAGATCAGTTGGAGCGAAAGCAGAAGCGCTGAGGGCGGCTATGTTAGCTAAGAGGCTAGCCAGGAAAACTAGGCAAACTGTGTAGTGAACCAACCTGAACCGGCTGCAACCAGATCTTTTTCGCATTATTCCCGGCCATCCCTCTTTGCGTGTACTTGTAACGCCATTCTACTCGAACTGATGAAGAACTCCGGAGAAGTACATGTAGAGAAAACCCAAGAAGATCCCCAGGACTGCCTTGTAGCTCGGACCTCCAGTCAATCCCGCCTGCTTATTCACCATGTAAATGGTAGCCCCAGCGCCCACCGCGAAGAAAAGAGTCGACAGCGACGCGGGTATTCCAGCTATCCCCGCGAACACTCCAAGCAGAGTCGGAAAGCCCGCAATCAGCCCGCTCAGACCCGCATGCCTCCATCTGTAGCCCCCCTGAATTAAGAGCAGACCGATGGTAAGTCCCTCACCTGCCTTGTGCAGCAAGTAGCTGGAAATCTGTGATAAGCTCAGAACAGTTGCTCCCGTTGTGAAATCATAACCAATCACCATGCCCTCGCCCGCGCTGTGAAAACCTATCCCTAAAGCCGCCCAAAGGTAGAGCAGAGCTAACGATGGGTTGCTGCCCTCTCGTCCGGAGGCGTGGAATACCAAGAAAGCCAACAAGCCCGTACCTAGTGCTACAAGATTCAGCAAGTCCAACGGGCTCCTCAGGCTGGAAGTACCTATCCCCGCGGTTTCCTTCGTCAAATCCAAGAAGGAAGCGAAGAGTATACCAACACCCACTCCGATGAAGAGGGCTCCGTTTCTTTCCTTCCATCTTCCAAGAAACTTGAGTAGGAAGAGCCCGGCCCAGATAGCCAACGTTGAAGCAATGAATACAAGGAAAGAAATGGCAGCCAAGTTAGTCAATTTCCAATCATTCCCAAATTTTTCCGATGTTCAAGAAGTCAGCGGGTTGACTATTTCGATGGTTCAAAGAGAATTAGCCCACTACGATTAGCGTTCCCTTATGATTCGGATGTCCTGTCCCGCAGAAAACCGTGCAGAAGAACGTGTATGTGCCCGTCTTTGAAGCCACAAACTCTACCTCTGTAACCTGACCTGGCGCGATTACCACGTTGACATTGAATTCTTCGAGGCCGAAGCCATGAGTCACATCGAGGCTCTTGATGCGCAGAATTATTGTGTCGTCTTTATGTACTGTTATCGTTGTATTCGCGAATCGCCCGGTGGACGGGTTTGAGGAAAACGTTGCTGAACCTGTCGGCTTAAGGCTCACCACATCAAATCGCCACAGTCTACTGGTCATCTCGATCACCACAACCTTGCTCGTACGCTCAGTTACTGTCGGTTCACCAAGTAATCGATATGTCGTGGCCACGTAACCGGCTAAAGCCGCTATTCCGACCAGCATGACCGCCAACAAGACCCGTCGCATGATGTCACACCTTCTCACATTCGTAGGCTCTGGCGCAATGTATACAAGAGAAAGCGAGCTGCCGCCGACCGATCTTTGCAACATGACCAGGCTCGAAGAGCTTGGACCCACAGTGCGCACAACGCAGGAAACTAGACTCGATTGCCGCGGACACGATGCCTGAGAGGCGCCTGAATACTCCCTCACAGAACCTTCTACCCTCCCTCGTAAGAGAGTATACGGTTTTACTCTTCTTACCCACTCTCTCAACCTTCGATGTCAGGTATCTGGCGGATGACATTTGAGCGAGGAAACCGTACACTATCGCAGAGCCGACGGTTCTTCCCAGTTGCTCACGCAGTCCCATCATTATAGCATAGCCGTGAAGCGGCTTTTCATACAGAAGCATGAGAACAACGCATCGGACGAGGTCTGTTGCAAGCTCGCATTCAGCCATCATGATCTAGGCACTCCGCGCACTGGGAGGTTCGTTTTCCTACACACGCCCTCTGAAACTTCCACGGTGAGACCGCAACATTAGCGGAGTATGAAACCTAAAAATATATCATAGTATGACATATGCTACTCGATTTCGAATTGGGTTTGTGCACGAAGTTTAGTGAGGTATGCGGGTGATTTGTGCATGAGTTGCGACCGCAATGGAAACGGGCGAGTGAACAGAATGCGTCTTGCAGTGCTGCTTGGATTTCTAGCCATGTTTGGAGTCGGGACGATGTATGCCGCTTTCGCAGTTCCGGCTCTGTTCGGCGTCCTCCCGCTACTGCTCTTAGCGGCGGCCTGCCCAGCGTTGTGCACCGTTGGAAAAGTCGTCTCTTGGGTCAGGGGAGGAAAGGAAGTCGCTGAGCTTCAAAGAAGCGGATAGGATGACGAGTAATCAATGGCATGTGTTTTGCAGGAGCTTCGTAGGTTCAGAATGGGACTGGTAGCGTGAAGGAATGGTTACTTGCGATCGGTGCCACAGAAACTTCTCATCGTATACCGCGCTTTCGCAGCACTATGAAACCAAACACCACGGCGCCACAAAAACACTAGAAATTGAGAAAGGGGTAGCTGCTGAAAACGAACTAGAAAAGTACAGAACCACAGTACACTACACGCATAGTTCCTCCAAAGCTAAGCTCACGGCGTTTCTTCTGCTTCTCATAATCGCTGCCGGAGTCATCGGGTATGTGGCGCTTTCACCCCAAGGGGGAGCCCAGCATCCGGCGAATAGACCGGGAACGGGATCCATTGCGCCAGATTTCACCCTGCCGAACACAGCGGGCGGCACCTTCACCTTGTCCGGGTATAGAGGTAAATCGAATGTTCTTCTCTTGTTCAACGAAGGCTTAGCGTGTCAGCCGTGCGTGAATCAGATGAATGATCTGGATCAGATTAACCAGCAATTCGCGGGCCTCAACGTAATTGTGGTGAGCATAACGACTGACCCGCTGTCGCTTCTATCGGATTGGGCACGTACGAGTGGACCGCGGTATGGCATCGTCTCATCTGATCAGAACTTGCAGGTCAGCAAAGCCTATGATGTCTTGGGCCCAGATACGAGCATGATGCCTGGCACCAAACCTGGCCACACCTTCATCCTAGTCGACACATCAGGCGTCATCAAATGGAGGCAAGATTACGGGCCGAACACTATGTACGTGCCAAATAATCAGATCATAGCTGCAGTCAGGCAAGCCCTAGGAGCGTAGCTGCCCAACGCCGAAAGTCCTACTTATGACCAGCGAGGGATGCACCCCTTGCTTGCGAGTGAAACGCATTCTCGCAGAACTGCGTGCAGGAATGCCCGACCTGACGGTGGATGAAATTGACTTTCGTTCCGCGGCCGGATCAAAACTTGCCATTGACAACGGAATTCTGTATCCCCCTGCCGTCTTTCTCGACGGCAAGCTCATTGGCAAAGGTAAGATTCGCGCAGAAACACTGATTGCTGCAATTCGTCCAGGGAACGGGGACCAAAAGTAGTGCCGCTTCTAGTCTTAGCGTACGTGATCGTGGCTTTCGTCGCTGGCCTAGTCGCGCTCGCGATGCCATGCTGCTTCAGCGTTCTACTTCCGTCGTATTTCGCGCAAAGCTTCAAACAAAAAGCCCGGCTGATTGGAATGACGATTGTCTTTTCCTTGGGAATCGCTACAGTAATGCTGCCAATTGCGCTTGGTGTGTCGGCTATCGCGCAAACATTTAGGGCCAGTCACAGCGTGGTGTTTGTCGCCGGCGGGTTCCTCATGATAGTGCTCGGATTTTGGACTCTCTGGGGTCAAGGCATGCTCCCACAGCTGAATCTGCCAGTACACCTGAACCGAAACAATGTGACCTCCGTATACACCCTCGGAATCTTCTCAGGCGCCGCAACATCCTGCTGCGCCCCTGTGCTTGCGGGAGTACTCGTCCTCGCCGCGTTGTCCACAGGCTTCCTCGAAGCAGTGTTGATTGGGCTCACGTACGTTGCCGGATTGGTGTTTCCGCTGTTTCTTATCGCTCTCGCGTGGGACAAATATGCGGCGACCGGAGAGAATCCTCTCCGTGGCCGAATGCTTAACCTGACCTATTTCGGTCGAGAGACTTCCATTCATTCCTCAAAGCTGATTGCGGGAACGCTGTTTCTAGGAATGGGCGTGGTAACAGTTATTCTCGGATTAACGGGGACCATGATTCCCACACCCGGCTCAGCGGTTATCGGGGTCATGCAGGCACGACTCGCGGATATGCTTGAAAAATTCTTCTCAAATGCAGGAACGTTTGAAACGACGATGGTGTTGGGTGGAGCGCTAATACTTGTCGGAGGGCTATTGTTCGTGAGAAAGCGCATGAAAAAGTCACGCGCTTCAGTGGCGCTATCCTTGAGTAGGCGTGGTGATGGAGAAATATAATCCGCAGCCAAACTAGATTAGTTTCAGACGGTTTGGCCCGAGCATCTCGCTTGCTAAATGATGAGTCAGAGTTTCTGGTTAGGAAGATGCCCACTTCGGGGTGATGGGTGGCATGGTGGGCGGCTGCTGTGGAGCAGGCGGAATGATGGGACCCGGCTTTGGGATGATGGGTTCTCCGGTCTTCGGGATGGTGGGAGGGCTCGGCGTCGGATTCCTCAGCGGCTTCCTAGGCCTGATATTTGGAGTGATAGTCACCAACACATTCATGTTGAACAGCAAGCCTCGGGAGCACACTACGTGGGGCCCAGTGATCGCGATGTTCTCGATGCTGAGCATTCGGTAGCGCCATGGGAGGCTTGGGCATAGGCCTCATCCTGGGTTTCATCGGGGCATCTTCGCGATAACATGGAAGCCCGCTCAA
>JAHFFU010000101.1 GCA_023247835.1 Candidatus Bathyarchaeota archaeon | reverse complement strand
GGTGCCGGCATCTTCGATGCCGCGTCTGCCCCTGTTAGACTACAAATTTTACGACTTCTCTCAACCAAAGGGCCGCTGCAATACACGGAGATAATGTTCCAGCTCAAACTCGACCCGGTCAGGGACGCTGGAAAATTCGTCTACCACCTCCGAAGCCTAACCGATACCGACCTAGTTACGCTTGACAAGAAGACGAAGCGGTATGAAGTCACCGAAATGGGCAAAATGATCGTTTCCTTCGCCAGAGACTTAGACGAATACGTGAACGTCAAGCGCGGAAAGCTCTACGTGAGATCATCAAGGCTCGCGATAGAAGAATTTCACAGGAACAAGATTGCAAGATCGTTGGTCGTTGAAGCAGGTGTCCCCCAAGAGATGGCGGACGAGATAGCAGCTGAGGCTGAGGATAGGCTGGTCAGGCTGAAGACGGCCTACCTAACCGCGCCGCTGATACGCGAGTTCGTCAATGCGATCCTGATTGAAAAGAAACTCGAGGAATACCGCCACAAACTCACGAGGCTCGGTATGCCAGTTTACGACGTTGCTCAGCTCATTAGAACAGCGGGCGAGAAACAGTTGAGCGCAGGTTATGTGCACCGTTCGTCGGCCAAATCAGTCCTCTCCGAATACGTTCTGCTCAATTGCCTCCCACACAAACTCGCGGACGCGCACCTGTCCGGCGCAATCCACATAGCAAACCTAGAAAACTGGATTCTTACGCCGAACGAAATCGTTCACGACATCCGCTACTTCCTGAAAAACAGCTTAACAGGGATGTCGCAGCCTGAGACTTTCGAGGCAGCGCTTGCCTTGGTCAGACAAGTGTTGGAGGCGGGAGCCGGGGAGGTTTCGGGGGAGCAGACTGTCGAGTTCTTCAACACCTTCCTGTCTCCATACGTTCGGGGAAGAACGGTCGGGGACATTTCAAAGGTCCTGTATTACTTCTTGACTTCAATGCGGAGGGATGTCCCCCCAAGCAGTCCCCAAGCGGGCATCTCGATCTCGGTTGATTTGGTGACGCCCGAGTTCCTTGCCGCCGAGGATGCCATTGGCCCTGGCGGGAAAACTGATGGACGGTATGGTGATTTCAGAGACGAAAGCCGCCAGTTGGCCGGTGCGACAATCGAAGCGTTCCAGATGATGTCGCAGTCAAGGCCGCCTATTTTGCCGCACCTCCTCGTAAGAGTTAGGCGCAAGGCTCTGAGCGACGAGCAGGCCAGAATCATTCTTGAGAAAGCGCACGAGCTAGCGGCCCAACGCAGTATACCCTTCTTCGAACTTAGCGGCGACGGGGAAAAGAGCAGTTACTCGGCTACGGGGCTTAGGCTGGGAGACGAGTGGACAAATCATTGGGATGCTGACTGTGTCAGAACAGGTAGCATGGATACCATTTTCTTGAATCTGCCCCGAATATCTTACGAAACCAAGAAGAATGATGACAAGTTCTTCTCGCTGCTTAAGGAAACTGTTTCGCTGGCTGTTGAAGGTTTCAAAGTCAAGAAAAAGTTCGTCAGCGAGAGATTAAAGCAACCGCTGCTGCCCCTTTTGGCTGGGGAGAGTGGCGTTGCACCCTACTTCTATGAAAGGAACGCCTCCTACAATCTTTCATTCGTAGGTCTGAGCGATGCCGCTGACGCCCACACCGGACTCAGAATGGAGCGGGATAAGGCCGCGGCCGAGTTCGGTTTCAAGATACTGCAAGAAACCGTGAGGCTGTTGAAGGCGGCCTCTGAGGAATCGGAGATGCGCATCTCTGTTTCACAACGGCCCGGAGATGATGCGGTGGGTAGGCTTGCGGAATTGGATATTGAGCAGTATGGCAGGGCAGCGATCGTAGCAGACGGATCTAGGGGGCTATTCTATTACACTGATTTACCGACAATTCCCCTCACAACGAAAATTGCCATTGAGAGCAGGCTGGATATGGAGTCGAGATTTCAATCCGCGACCCCCGGCGGACATCTAAATGTCTTTTGCATCTCTCCCGATTCAACGGCGGCTGCGCTTCTGAAGCTTACGGAGACGGCATTTGAATCTGGGTGTAAGTTCTTGGCCTACACCTCAAATTATTCGGCCTGTAGTTCCTGCAACCATACGGATCTGGGAATTACTCCCAAATGCAGTAATTGCGGTTCAGACAAAATCACGTATCTTGGCCGATCGTCATATGGCCTGTTACCGTTCAGCCTCTGGCCTGAAGCAAAGAAAAGAAGTGTTGAAAGACGGGTTGCCTACACGGTGTCTAGCTGATGTATCGTTGGCTGCTCCTCTCTAGGTCCGGAATCACTTCAACATCCGGTGTCTCCGTCGGCACA
This sequence comes from Candidatus Bathyarchaeota archaeon, assembly GCA_023247835.1. The sequence goes on along the minus strand of JAHFFU010000101.1, from coordinate 2,723 downwards.
TCATGAAGTGAAATCTCGGGGAACATCGCACTCGGGCCTTTCGAGGCTATTTGTGTAGCGGGGTGGTCTGGGCCGAATGTTTCCAGTGAAACATCGTACACCAGCCTTCGCACATCCCGCTCTTCAACATAACCAAGTGCATGCAAATACTCGTGGAGAAGGATGGAGTATACGTACGAGTTTATTTCGCGCAGAGACCGCGCGCCATGCGTCACCGTATCGAGTATAGTCCGGTTCATGACGATGCCGTTCGTACCCATAGTATGGTAGGCGCCGATGTGTCTGGGGAGCTTGGCTAGGTAGAGCATTAGGCCTGCCCTACGTCGTCCGAGTGAACGTTCTGCCGTCTTCTTTACAAGTTCGAAGACGTCGCTGAAGTCACGCGATGCGTCTAGACGTTCAGCCATTGTGCTCGTATTACTCAACTTCGAATTAGTCCTGTTCTTTGCCTGCTTTTTCAAGCAGATCTCTTACTTTTTCTACGAAAGCCAGATACTCGCCTAGAATCGTCTTGCCGATTGGAGTAAGGTCGTACAGGTCGTCTGATAGTTCGTCGATGAGTTTGTGTGCTCTCAGCAAGGGTACGTTCTCGTAGATGAGCTTCGGGTTTATCCCTTCTCTGAAATTCTTTTTTCCTTGCGGATGCTCCAACAGGGGAAGAAGCATCTTCACACGCGTTTCATTACACAGTACGTCCATGAGTTCCAATGCTTCACGAAAAGCCCTTTCCAGCCCTCGATCTCGCCAATTCAGGTGCTCTATCACAAACTTGCCAGAGTCAACAGCCTCTGGGAACTTGGAATCTATCTGGTCAGAGTTCACTTTCGATGGGTAGACAACAACGGCTTTCGAGTTCTCGGCCTCATCCAGGGCTCCCAAATCCTTCAACAATGATTCGTTTGGCGGCTTTGTTTCGCAGAATACTGCCGTCAAATTGCCGCCCTCGACTCCAGCTAAATCAGCGGTAAACCTGTGCGAATGCATCTCTGGGTCATAGAGAACTGCTTCGACAAAGGTGACCACGTCCCCGCTCTGGGAAAGCACTCTGGCGGCATGGAATTTCTCCAGGAGGTGGAGTTCACTTTCGCCTTCTTGGGTGCGGAAATCTTCACGAAACGCCGTATAGTTCACAACGTGCATCGGTAGAACTCGACGTTTTCGCGAGGACGGAAGTACTTCCAACCGCATCTTTGTTCGTGTTTATAGTGGGAAAAATCATCATATAAGCGTTACCTTAGGTAACACTCCTAGCTTAAGGCTCCGAGTACCAGGCCGATCAAGCTCATACGGACCAGTAGTCCGTACCAAACCTGTTTGAAGTATTTCGAATGAGGCGTATTATCTACGCTGTATTCAATTTCATCGACCCTAGGCAAGGGATGCATTATGATCGCGCTCGGTTTCGCTTGAGTGAGATCCCCTACCGTAAGCCTGTACGAGCCACGTACTTTCTCATAGTCTTCCAAAGAACCGAACCTTTCCTTCTGAATTCGGGTCATGTAGATTACATCAGCTTTGGGCATAACCTGCGAAAGTTCCTCGAACTCTTGGACCCTGACCCGCCCGCTAACTTGCTCCAAGACCTCTTTCCGCATCCTCAACAGAGGCGGGGAGACTAGGAGGAGGTTGATGTTGTACAAGGATAATGCGTATGCCAGCGAGTGTACGGTGCGGCCGTACCTCAAGTCGCCTGCCAGGGCGATACTCAGCCCATCAATCTTGCCAAGTTCCTTCCGAATCGTGTACAGGTCGAGCATAGCCTGCGTCGGATGCTCTTCCGCCCCAGTACCGGCGTTGATGACCGGGACCGAGGCGAATTCGGCTGCGAGGCGGGCGGCGCCTTCCAAGGGATGACGGATGACGAGAACATCGGCGTAACTCTCCACGACGCGGACCGTGTCAGCTAAGTTCTCCCCCTTTTCAACAGAGGCCACCTTTGGTTCTGCGAAACCGATGCAATTGCCGCCATACCGGTACATTGCCGATTCGAAACTCAACCTCGTGCGGGTGGAGGGCTCAAAGAACAACGTCGCCATTATTTTCCCATCAAGGGCATGCGAACCCTTCCTTGCCATCGACTCCACAGAATCAGTTATTCCAAGAACGTAGTCAATCTCTTCGCGGGAGAAGTCCTTTATCGAGACGACGTCTCTTCCACCAAACTCCATTTCAACGCGCCCGAGACTTCATGGTTCTCACGGTTAAATAATTGTTGGAACGCATAGTGGCAATTGAATAGGTTTGCAGTCGCGCCAGGAACTGTACGTTAGGAAGATTAAGGACGGAACTGTTATTGACCACATAACCCCTGGTTTCGCCCTCGACGTCCTGAAAATTCTCGGAATAAATGGAAAGGATGGCGAGGTTGTAAGTGCCGCGATAAACGTTGAGAGTAAACAGCTTCACCACAAGGATATTGTCAAGATACAGAACAGGGAGCTAAAGCCAAGCGAAGTCGACAAGATCGCACTAATCGCTCCAAACGCTACCATCAACATAATTCGCAATTTCGATTTGACGTCGAAAAAGGCCGTTGAACTACCGTCCAGCATTAGGGGAATCATAAAATGCGATAACCCATCGTGCATATCGAATTCTAGGGAACCAGTTGAACCTCGGTTTGCAGTGGACCGGCGAGAGCCTATTCGGGTGCGCTGCTACTTTTGCAGCCACGTAATGGAACGGGACGATGTTCTCAAGCAATTTTAGTCAATTTGGAGTCG
>JAHFFU010000100.1 GCA_023247835.1 Candidatus Bathyarchaeota archaeon | reverse complement strand
GTAATCATAGGCAAGGCTTCAATTTTCTCTAATCCTACCTAGTAATCGAAGAGAAATAAGTCATTGCAGCGAAAGAAAAAGTTGAGAGGTCTCGGTTTGGTCTTGAGGGTTGTTAGATGGTTAGGAGCTTTCCGACGCCACGCTTTAATGCGATCTCGTAGACCTTGCTAGCGGTTGAGATATCCTGAATGGCTAGCCCTAGAGATTTGAAGATGGTTATTTCCTTCTCGTTTGTCCTGCCCACTTTCTTGCCCGTCACAATCTCGCCGAGCTCTGCATGAATTTGCTCTGGTGTGACCAGGCCTTGTGAGATTGGAATAATGAAGTCTCCTGCTTCTTTCAGTGCGGCTTCCCTTGAGTCAACAACTACTTTCGCTCGTTTTATGGCAGCGGTGTCAAGCTCGCGTGCGTCTGGAGTGTGAGAGCCGATTGCGTTCACGTGGGTGCCTTCATCCAGCCAGTCTCCGTTTAAGGCTGGTGTCTTTGAGGTGCTGGCTGAGATGACTATGTCTGACCCTCTTGCAGCGTTTTCGGCGCTGTCGACCGGGGTGATTTGGATTCCGAGCTCCTTCGAAACCTGCTTGCAAAAAAGTTCGCACCGGTCCCGGGCGATATCGTAGGCCTTCACCTTCTCTATTGTCCTAACCTTGCTCATTGCCATGAGCTGAGTTCTACCTTGTACGCCTGTGCCCACTATCCCTGCTTCATTTGCGTCCTTTCTAGCCAAGTATTTCGTTGCAACCCCGCTTGCGGCACCTGTCCGCATAGCCGTCAGAAAGGTCCCATCCATTATTGCGAGTATCTCACCGTTTTTCGCGTCGGTTAGAAGGACCACCCCGAGCGTCGTCGGCAGCGTGTATTTCGATGGGTTCTCAGTATAGACAGATACAACTTTGATTCCTATCGCGCCCATTGATTCTATGTATGCGGGCATGAAGAGGGTTGTTCCGTTGTTCTTCTCAAGCCTAATGGCCGATCTGAGGGGCATGTTAACCGTTCCTAGTCCGTGTTCTCTGAATGCCTTCTCAACAGCCTCAAGCGCGTCGTCCATCGTAAGGCATGCTTCGACATCTTTCCTGCTCAGAAAAAGCACCATTATTACTGCGCCACTTTTCGAATTCAAGTTCGCAGCCGAACATGTCTTGTCAATGGTATGCGATCGCGTCTACTGCGATCAACATGTCGGGCGAGGGCAACTTAGCTTCAATAGTTGTCCTGGTTGGCGGGTTTTCCGGAAAGTACTCCTTGTAAATGGTGTTCATTCTCTGGAAGTCAGCGATATTCCTCAGGAATACTGTCACTTTCACTGCATCACTTAAGGCAAGGCCGGCGGCCTCTATTATGGCTTTGACGTTCTCTAACACTCGGCGGGTTTGAGATTCAATATCATCTGCCACAATCGTGCCAGTTTTAGCGTCGATAGGGGCCTGCGCGGAAACAAAGAGAAAGCCACCTGCTTTGACGCCTTGGGAGTACGGGCCTATAGGTTGCGGAGCTTCAGAGGTCCTAACGATTTGTTTCAATGTGCGCAATCACTTTCCCGCCTTGAGGTTGAATGGTCTACCCTCTTGGAGAGTCCTTTCCGGAATCTTATCCTTCCATTTCTGCAGAAACGGTACGTCTTCGCTCTGCTCTCTCAACTCGTCAGGTAACATGTGTGGAATCTCATCGATGATAGGATACCAGCGATTGCATTTTGGGCAGGTGATTATTCCAGAACTGATCTCTTCTTTCTCCTCAAAGACCAGCAATTCAAGAGGATAGAACTTGTCTATCGGGCAGGCTAGTATATCCATCAATTTCCGCTTCAACGCAGAATCATCCGCCGTCTACCCAGCAACTAACTGAAATATACCACTTTCGAGATTCCTTGGCTTGTTGCGCAATGAATTCACAGGGACCAGGTGATTCTAAGCTGCTGTTCCGCGCGAAGGTTGTCAGTCTCATAGTTGACGGACGGACTGAGCTAGCCTTGAAGCTGCTCGCAGATTATTACGGGATCATTGAACCTTCCTTGCGTGTGGGGACCGTGAAACGGCACAGGCGAGTTCTGGCCTGTTACGTGGAGAAAGAGAAACGTATCTACTCATCAAAGAGCGAATACTTAACCAACCCTTTTGTGATTCTGCATGAATTTTATCATCATCTGAGGGCTTCCGAAATCGGAAAGAGAAGGCAAGTTGAGAAACGCGCTGATCTATTCGCTTCAAGCTTTATTCGCGCCTTCGCCTCTCAGCATCCATTGGTTTGGGGACGAAACCGCTAAGGTGGTCGTTCGCCCAGACGTACCAGATTGAAGAACTATTTCACAGATCTCCACTGCTCGCAAACCATCCTCTCCGTTTACCCTAAAGGCGCGATCGTTGAGTACGGACTCAATGAAATGGGCTAGTTCTGCTCGTAATGGTTCCCTCTTTTCCAAATGCGGTTTTTCAGACAGATCAGAACCTTCGACAGATACCTCCTGCGTGATGTAGTCCAACTGGACCGTTGCTTCGCTTCCAGTTACAATCAGTGTCCTCGTTTTTCGAGGTGTCAACCAATTTGCATCTATGAAAGCCGTCCCTCCGTTTCGGAACTGAAGCATGATCTCAGCGTAATCTTCCATCGTGTGCCTTATGCTCCCTATTCGGGCGTGAACAGAACTCACATCATCATTGAAGATGTATCTCGCCAAGTCAATGTCATGGATGGCTGAATCCCTTACGACGCCAACGTCGCCAATCCTTTCAGGCCAACTCCCCACCCGCCTGGCCAATAACAGAGTTACTGTACCGAGTTTTCGGTTTTCAACCAAGGACTTCAGGTAGTCGACCGCAGGGTTGAATCGCTCAATATGGCCGGGCATCAACCTGAGCCCTTGACGTTTCGCGAGGGAAAGTAATTCGTGAGCTTCGGAAACAGTATTTGTCATCGGTTTTTCGACGAGCACATGCTTCCCTGCCAACAGCGCTTGGGTTGCGATTTCTTTGTGGGTGATGGTGGGGGTACATATTGTTACAGCGTCGATGTCTTTACGTGAGAGTACTTCGTCAACGCTTGTAGAGGAAGGTACATGAAATTCCGTGCTCACAGTTTTGGCGTTGGCCTCGTTGATATCGCAGACGCAGACTAATTCCGCATGTTCCAGCTGCGACAGTACGCGTGCTTGATTCTTGCCCCAGAAACCCGTCCCGATAACTGCAGTTCGAAGCTTCTTCACCGCGTCCACAGACCCCTTCCTACCCCTCTGTAGACGAGACCGCTCTTTTCTACACTGATTGGATCAAGGATGCCCGTACAATCCAGAATCAATCCCTTCTTCGACATGTGAGCAGCAAGCTCAACCGTGTCCATATTTTTGAAATCATCATGTGCGACAGCCAATATCACACAGTCCGCTTTCTCGACAGCTTTGCGGAGCGTTGGTTCAGACGCTAGCCCGAACGATTCCATGTCGGACGCATTGAAGAGTGGGTCGAAAGCTGTGACCCGCGCGCCTCGTTTCTTCAAGATGGCTATTAAGTCGAGGGAAGGAGAATAACGGGTCTCTTTGACATTGGGCCGGAAACTGATCCCAAGAACAACTGCTTTAGCCCTCTTGAGTGATTTTCCGCAAACACGCATGCCATCAGAAGCGAGCTTGGCAATGTGACGTGGCATAAGGTCGTTTATTTTTCGTCCATCTAAGACCAATCTAAGCCGCGCGTCGAGCGCGTAAGTTTCACTAGCCAGAAGATGGGGGTATACTGGGAGACAGTGGCCTCCGACTCCAACACCAGTTGAGTGAAGGTGAGAGTAGGGTTGACTGTTTGCGGCGCCCATCGTTTCGAGGTAATCCACCCCAATCTCCTCGCAGAGAAGAGCGAACTCGTTGGCGAGCGCAATGTTGGCGTCCCTGTAAATGGTCTCGAATAGTTTTGACAATTCCGCAGTCTTGATGTCTCGAACCCTGATGAGTTCGCCTTTCACTATTACGGAGATTGCGGCGCAGGCCGCTTCAAGGCTTTTCTTATCAACCGCCCCTACAATTTTGCTATACCCCTGTATGTCTTGCAGCGCTCTACCGCCCATCGCACGAATCGGACTGTAGGCGAGACCAAAGCCTTGGCCCGCAACAAGGCCGGAATACTTTTCGATTGTCGCCTTTACCACACGTTCGGTCACACCAGGACCGCAAGTGCTCTCGAAAATAACGAGGCTACCATTTTTCAGGCCCTTCCCGACGCTCACGCAAGCCTCTTCAACCGCTGAATAGTCAGCTCGTTTCTGCCTGTCTATCATTGTTGGAACCACTATGAACAGAATGTCGGAGCTCGCCGCGGCTTCTTCTGTGCTGGTAGTCGCAGTGAGTTTACCCGATCTGATGGCCTTCTTCAGCATTGCAGAGAGGCCTGGCTCGTCAATGGGTGAATCCCCCTTAGTTACCCGTTCGACAACCTTCGGGTTCATATCCGCCCCCACAACGCGGCCGCCCGCGTCGGCGTACAGGCATGCCGTAGGTAACCCCATCCAACCCATGCCGACTATCCCAACCGTAAGCGCGGCGTCCCTAATTCTGACAGCAATTTCGCCCGGTTCGAGGGAGAGCGGCGGTTGTAGGAGAACTGCGGAGGATGACATCATGCAAACCTCGCGTACGGGGTTCTAGCGAAATATTTAACTGTTTTTAACTCTACATGAGTTAAGCATGTCGACTTCAAGCCGAATCATGGAACATTTGCGAGGGGCAGGGCTGACCTCCTACGAATCTGAAGCATACCTTGCCCTCCTGCAAAGTCGCGAATTGACGGCGGAGGAAATATCGAAGATGACATCAGTTCCAATAACACGGGTCTACGGAACCCTCGAGCAGCTCATGCAAAAGGGGTTCGCAAGAATAGTTCAGAGCAGGCCGAAGATGTTCCATGCCATTTCACCTGAGGAAGCAAAGCGCGAATACCTAACGCACTTGCGCAGAAATTTCGAGACGAATATGCTGACGATTGAAGAGACAATGAAACATCTCCAAAGACAAGTAGACCCAATCTACGTGGAGAGCCATCTGCAAGTAAAAGCGGAGGAGCTGCTTGAACCGTTGGAAGATTTGAGGGCCATGGAGAAAAGGACA
>JAHFFU010000099.1 GCA_023247835.1 Candidatus Bathyarchaeota archaeon | reverse complement strand
ATTAACTTCTCAGCAGTCTCTCTTTCCAACACCTGATCTTCAGCGACTTGGAGAGGGAACCTTCGGCGAATTCATCTGAATCCCTGAAGGCGAGGATGTCTGCGTCCTCGGTCAGGAGCTCCCCCGCCGTGAAAGCTTGAGATAGTATGATGAGGTCGAAGGCATCGAGTCGTTTAGCGAAGGCGAGAAGTTGATTAAACCGTTGGTCAGCTTGGTGTGTGTAGTTTTGGAAGACAAACTTCTCGTCCATGCGTAGGACATTTAGGTTTTCGCTGAACGCACGAAGGATTTTCTCGTAAGTCCGATGGGTCTTGGACAGCCTCAAAAGTTTCGCTTTAGCCTCGTAGACGGAAAGCTCCGCCACGTGAACCCTTGAAATGTTTCCGATTAACGCCTTGAAGTCTGAGAGCTTGAAACCTTCAACCCTTATAGGAACCTGGAAGAAGGGCAAGAGGTACGTGGTGTCAAGGAAAAGCTCAGGCTCCCCCTCAGCCCTACCTTTCTCCAAGAGCGGTTGCCAACTTTCTTCTCGACTCGGACTGTTCCTTCGGACCAATGGGTGGAGCATCAAACCTTGGTTTCTCAAGTAAGTGCTCAGCGCGTTCCTTAGGCCTCAGTATCAGCTGCTTCTCACCCACCTCAGCGAGGACCACCGTGCTCGGCTCTATACCTGCTACGCGTCTAACCTCATTAGTCGTATAGATCTCGCCCTTCGAGCCAACCGTCAATTCAATCTTCTTCTGCACGCCCGATGCCCTCCGATAACAATGATTCATCCGATAAGATAAGGTATTCGGATAAAGCGGCCCAGTCGGAGGCGAGAGGAATGCGGATTAATCCTCAGCGGAGTCTGCCGGAGTCTTTACTGTTAGGTGTGTTCGATCATTAAAGTGCTTAGTGTTCCATGTCACAAATTCTGAGCAGTTGTGTTCTTCTGCAATTAGTAGGATCTGCGCGTCTGAGTAGTTCATTTTTAGGCACATCTTTTCGAAGATTCTTGAGACCGCGTATCGAATCATCTCTTCCGGAGAGGGCTTGCGGATCTTCGGGTAAAGAATGTGCAGGTCATATTGCTGGTGAAAGCTCATAAAGAGTTTTGTCAGTTCGGTGGCAGCCAGGGTGAAGGAACTGATTCCGCAAAGCTCAAGCAAGTTGTAAATTGAAGTTGCTTTTTCGGCTGTGCCTCCAAGGAACAGCTTATTGACTTTATGTCGAGGGTCATTGGGAAACAGCCTGTCTATGACGAAAATATCTGTGTCGAGGAAGATCAAGCTGCGCGGCTCCTGAGGTTCCGCATAATCTCTTCAGGCGTATTGCCGAATTGCGCTCGCCACCTAGGGTCCTTCCTCAGCTTCGCGAAGACCTGCCTAAGATTCTCAGGTGCTTCCTCCGAAGGTTTCAGCGCTCCCGCCATGTACGAATCGATGAAGAGTTCCAGCGCTGAAGAGGGCGCTGACCTTTCAAGGAATCGTCGCGTAGCATCCACAATAACCTCACTCCGACTTCGATACAGACCTTCAGCAACGAACCTGTCGATGCGTCGTACAAGCTCTTCAGGAACTCGGAGCTGCACGAGCCTAGCCTTTGCCATGTATTCCAGTCACTATACATTTCTGTATAGCGTTTGCATATTAAAATCGTATGTTTGATAAATATTGAGCTTGCAGAACGTCCTGAACGCTCCGAGGGGGTGTTCTGAAAATTTACGAGAACACCCACGCCCCAAGCACCGAGCGAGGAGCGTGAGATTTCAAGGAGCCTACTTGATGAAAAAGTTTATCACTTCTTGACGGAAAGTCTTTGCCGAGAAACTTGGACGCGATAATCCGTGGTGTAAACGCGAAAGCCTACCGCGAGTTCAAAGCGCGAGCGTCAAAGCTGGGTCTCAGACTGGGCGAGGCGCTTAAGCTGGCCATGGAGAGCTGGAACGCCGAGCCAGTAGCCCCATCGCCCGTGGCAAAGGATGTTGACAACGCGGCCTATAGAAGGATGAGGCATGAGCTTATTCGAAGATATCCCGGAAAGCATATCGCGATTGCAGCTGGGAAGCTTGCGGCAGTCTCCGACTCCTTGGAGGAACTCGCATCAGAGCTACGTAAGCTGAAGGTTTCGAGGGCACTAACGGTTGAGGTCGAGAGAGAGGAGAGCGGCGAGGGAGGAGAGTGGCTATGGGGCTCTATAGCACAGGAGACTGCTTCAGGCACGACGTCACAGTGACGCCGCATCGCCCCATCCTCAAAGTCGCGATTGAGACGCTCATAAGCCAGAGGACCGAAATTTTGGAGGCCCCCGTAGACACTGGCTTCGCAGGGTTCCTCATGACGCCCAGCGAGCTCTACGTGAAGATGTCGGAGATGGAGGTGCCGGAAGAACATTTCCTAACATACTCAACACTTATCGGACCCATAACGATGAGAAGAGCCAAGGTTCGGATCAGGATATTTGACCATAGCTTTGAAAGCTTCCTTGAGACTCCGCAGTTAGGGTTGGGCAAGCTGCTGCTCGGAAGACGCATCCTTAACCTGCTCCCCATAGCGATCTTGGGCCCAGAGAACAGAACCTGCACTTTGCGCATAGCTGAGGCTGTATGATTTGGAGAAGACGGCAGGAGAAGCCTTCTCCGTTGAGTCCCCTGTCTGGAAGAGAAAGATGGATGCCTTGCGGCGTTCCTTCTCGACCATCTTAGCTGCCGTCAGGTTTTTCGGGAGTAGGCCTCCAGCTCATCAGAAAGTTACCCTAGAGGTTTCGACCGAATCCATTTTTGGGGCACGGAATGTCTCCTTGGGTCTCATGGGCCGATCGCGTTCACGTTATCGAGTTCTGCAAGGTCCTCATCGAACGTGGCAACATTCGATATTCCGTTAGCCCTGCAGACGGCTATGGAGGTGCAATCAGTAAAGCTGAGCTTGTTTCTTCGTTGCTGCTTGAAGATTACCCATGCCGCATCGAACAGATCTTTATCAACCCTAACTACTCGAGTAGCTGCGAGAAGCGTTTCACCCAACTTTGTCACTCGTGCAAGACTTTTGGTCCTGGCGAGCATAACGGTAACGACCTCATCGAAAACATAGTCCGTGATCACCGGTGTCCCGTACTTTTCCTTGGCTACATCATCTGCGACTTGCTTGGCTTTGGGATGATTCTCATCGACTTCGTTCGAGTAGGCGACGATGAGGCTGGAGTCAAGAAGGATCACCGCATTCACCCGTAAATGACCTTGTCGATCTCCACGCTGACCTTCTCCGTGCCTTTCCCCCAGTCGAAGGCTTCTAGGTTGAGAATGCTCAGCTCTCGTTTGTCTGCAATTTGTCTAATCCAAATATCCATTGCTTGCGTCAAGGCTTCCCCGAGCTTCATTCCCTCCTCCACCGCTTTGGCCTTGAATTTCTTGAAGACCGATTCGTTTAGACCTCGGATGGTTAGGTTGATACTTTTCGCCATTTGCACACTTGTAGGACAAAGTTCACGCTTAAAGCTTTCCAGCTTCGCGGTTTCCGTACACAGGTTATGTTGAGTCAGAAAAACCCAACAACCGCCTTCCTAGACGTTAAGAGAACAGAGAGTAAACTTTCGTCCTTTGTGGTTTGGGAAGAAAAGCAGATTTCTCGCCAAAAGTGATTTGCTCCGTCGTCTTCGAGTTCAATTCTTGGATTCGGTTAACGATAATTCCTTCCGGATAGCAGACGAATTGCGTTAGTTGGGTGATGGAATTGCGCGAAGAAAAATTGGGAATGCCAAAATTATGAGTCTCCCGCGCTACCAAGTAACGCGGACAATGGCGTCCTTCGACTATTTTTTTTGCAGAGTTGCGTGATAGTATTCCACAATTCTTCTCCATGCCAGTCAGGAGCTTCCTTGCGGTGAGTTGCTATGAGCGTGTCTTCATGCAGGGGCTCTCTCCACCGAAATGAGTGAAAGGGACTGGTTCACTTTCTCCTCGACCAGCGTTGTTTCCTTGCCTGTGAGTCGGTAAACTGCTCTAACCGACCTGGGAAGCTGAAAGCCTTGCTCGGCAACTTGCTTGATTGCTGTTTCGGTTCCATCCGCAAAATTCGCATCGCTTGTTATGAGAATACTAACGGCGCTAAGCGTGGCAACAGCTAGATGCAACGAGTCTCTCGCCTCCAGCCTATAGTCGAGTACGAAAGCAAAGGAGAGCGGGTAGGCCAGGCCTCTTGTTTCAAGAATACGCAAACCCTCCTGTGTTATTGCAGCTCGAAACAGGGCTTCAGCCTTGCTCTGGCCGCCGAGACGCGATGCTACACTAACAGTTTCGAGTAGCGCTATCTCTGAGGTCGAATAGCCTCCTTCACCAAGTTTCAGCAACAGGCCGACAGCATAATCCAACGATTCGTTGCCGCAACTACCATTTTCTCTATACCGCTCTATTTTAGCCGGCGATGCAGCAAACATCCGGAAGAGTATGTTCGAGTCGATGAATCGCAATGGCAATGTTTCACGCGGATTGCTCAACTTTTCTCCATTGTGACGTTATTTTGAGTTCGAGTTCTCCTCTGCTCAATCGCTCGTACTCTTCTTCCAAGAGACCTGCGCTCTGGAGGATAGAGTCTTTTCTCTTAGCGAGCATTCCAAAAACTGACCTCTGAGCCCTCATTATCTGAATGCCCTGTCTCAATGCTTCACGCACACACTCCGTCTCGCTCTTGAATCCTAGATCCTCGGTTAGCGAACTCAACTCCCTCTTGAGACGCTGATCTACCGTTGTCCAGATTTTGACGGTGGGCAACTAAGGGACCAACAAAAGTTGATATCTGGCAACTAATTAACCCTTCGAAATAAGCATGCCGAAGGCGAGGGGCCACGACCGCAGCTTTCGATCGGGATTCGGAGGCACGGGACTGGGGACGCAGCCAGCAGGCTTGTCCATAGAACAAATGGTGCAACTGGCAACTGATGCCCCACCCACAAACACGAACATGAGAAGCTTTCATGCTCGAGAGAGGTAAATTGAACGAAGCCGCCGGTTACATGCGTAACTCGCTACGGGATTGAAACGCCAGCCGCGGAGTGGTCACACCATACTATAGGGTGTGTACATTTTGAAGCGCCATGCCGCGAAGTAGGATGTGTGTCATGA
>JAHFFU010000098.1:2488-5137 GCA_023247835.1 Candidatus Bathyarchaeota archaeon | reverse complement strand
GCTTTCTGGATTCTATAAACTTCCAGTAGCAGACAGAGTACGTCTGGTGAGAGAGTTTGCTGGACTGACTGAAGAGGAAGCGAGCCTTCTCCAGAAGCCCGCTGCGCTCGGCTTCGATGTCGCCAACCGAATGGTTGAGAATTTGGTTGGTGTTATGCCGGTTCCTCTAGGTGTGGCGGTTAATTTCCTAATCAACGAAAAGGACATCGTGGTCCCAATGGCCATTGAGGAGCCCTCTGTAATTGCCGCGGCCAGCAATGCAGCTAAAATGTGCCGAGCAAAAGGCGGATTCCATGCAACTTCCACGGATCCAATCATGATTGGACAGATTCAAGTCGTAGGTGTTCAGGACGTCCATAGAGCTAGATTCGAAATCCTCGCCCGCAAGGCGGACATCATAAAGCACGCAAACGAGCAGGACCCTGTCCTGATATCTTTAGGCGGGGGCGCAAGAGATCTAGAGGTTCGAATCATTGATACTTTTCTAGGAAAGATGGTCATCGCGGAGTTACTAGTTGACTGCCGTGACGCGATGGGCGCGAACGCCGTGAACACGATGGTGGAAGCCGTCGCTCCTATCGTTGAGAAGATTTCTGGCGGTCGAGTTTATCTGCGCATAGTCTCGAACTTGGCCGTCAAACGCCTCGCACGCGCAAAAGGAATTTTCTCTAAGGAAGCATTGGGTGGGGATGAGGTTGTCGACGGTATCGTGAAAGCATACGCTTTCGCCGCGGCAGACCCTTACCGATGTGCCACCCACAACAAAGGAATAATGAACGGCGTAACGGCGGTCGTACTGGCCACAGGAAATGATACGAGAGCTATCGAAGCTGGCGCCCACGCATACGCGGCCCGTTCGGGGCACTATACGTCGCTGACAACCTGGGAGAAGGATACTAACGGTGACCTGGTCGGAACTCTCGAGATGCCTATGGCGGTAGGTATAGTCGGAGGGGCCACAGCTTCGAATCCCATCGCAAAATTGGGAGTCAAGATTCTAGGCGTTAAGACCGCGAAGGAATTGGCTGAGGTAATCGTCTCAGTCGGCCTGGCGCAGAACCTCGCCGCCCTGAGAGCTCTAGCATCTGAGGGAATTCAACGCGGGCACATGAATCTGCACGCCCGTAACATCGCAATTAGTGCAGGCGCAACGGGCGGTCTAATCGATAAAATCAGCGAGCAAATGGTCGCTGAAAGAAAGGTTCGAGTTGATCGGGCGAGGGAATTGTTGGAAAAATATTCTAAGCGTTAGTCGTCGGCGTTTCTATTTCAACAAGCATTTCCATACGTCGAACTTTCGGGATAGCGTCTTTCTCCATCCATTCTGAAATTGTGTCGTAGACTTTTCTGTAGTACTTCTTCGTTGCATGCTTAACGATTCCAAGCCGTTCCATTCTTCTTATGTACCGCCACTTCATACTTCGCGAAATCCTATCGCCCATAAGCCGGTCGACATCAACCTTCTTGAAAACCTTGGGAAGGTGGGCGAAGGTTCCAACGATCTCTTTCGGAAAGGCGGTCAGAGCCTCTTTGGAGAGTTTTCGTTTGCCGCGAGATTCAAACCCGCGCAAGCTGCTGCTATTAAGCTTCAAAAGAGTGCCTTCTAAGTGGAAGGTTAGGGCTCTGTTATCATAAAAATGTTATGAGCGCCGCAGTTTAGCGCCAATAACCATGAAATTCATCATATTGTGCCTATTACGAAGGCCAACAAGCCGAAAGTCATCCATACGAGTACGTAATTTTTGCTTCTCTTCGCATTCATTGGAGTTGGATTTGTTAAGGAGGAATATGCCGTTAATAGAAAACCAATGTCGCAGATGGAAACTAGTGGAATGTAGTAGTAGGAAACGATGCGCAGGAGGAGAGGTAAGCCGCTAAGGGCCACCGCGGCAATGAAGAGGGCTGCGCCATACTTTGCCGCCTTTGCATTTCCTTTTGTGGCAGCTACCGACTTGACTCCCCTGGCTGTGTCGCCAGAAACGTCAACAATCCCCTTTACAATTTCGCGGCCCATGTTTGATAGGAAAGCGAGCAGTGAGAAAATTCCGAGGGACCAAGTGGGGCTTGCCACAGCGAACCCTCCGTAAATGATAGGGATCGCTACGTTCGTGCTTACGAACGCGTTCCCCAAGAGGCCGGTCTTCTTTATCCTTGAATTGTACAAGATCATCAGGAGTACGCTCACAAAGGCGATTAGAAGCGTCGCAATCCCAGACCCAGAGTTCGCGGCGAACCAAAAGCCCAGTGCGCCGAGTATGATTGAGAATGAAAGCGCTTCGGAGGGCTTGATGACTCCGGCCGGTAGAGGTCGTTCTGGTTGGTTTACTGCGTCAATTTCCCGGTCAAAGTAATCATTCGAGACCATTGAAGCGGCTAATAGAAGAAAACCCGTCATGAACCCGTTGAATGCAGACTTGGCCGGGACACTAGGCGAGGCGATTACTTCACCGACAATAACGGCAAAACCGATCATAACGCAGTTAGGCAAGCGCATCATGGAAAGCAGGCTGACTATTCGCTGAACAGGTGAAGCATACGGTTGCAATTGGCCCCGCCCTTGGAGGTTTCCTCAACCCTGAAGTTTTACCTTCAAACATAAGCAGTCTTAATAGGATTTCATCCGGCTTTGCTTGTGTTTCAGAAGTGTTC
>JAHFFU010000098.1:0-2388 GCA_023247835.1 Candidatus Bathyarchaeota archaeon | reverse complement strand
GAAGCATACGGTTGCAATTGGCCCCGCCCTTGGAGGTTTCCTCAACCCTGAAGTTTTACCTTCAAACATAAGCAGTCTTAATAGGATTTCATCCGGCTTTGCTTGTGTTTCAGAAGTGTTCCCCTTAATTCATTGGTTGGTTTCGGTCAATGCGGACTAAGAGAGCAGATCGGAACGAAGTTGATGCTCAAAGGAATGATTGAAAGCACGATTGCTGAGCTCGAGAAAGCAAGCGGAGGTTTGATCAAGATTCTGCAAGGCGAGGCTGGCATGCAGCCTAGACCAACCGTGACGCAAGATTTAGCCTCAGTTAGCTCCAAGCCAAGGAAGCGTTTGCATGAAATTGCCGGTTAAGGTCCTCAAGTAATTCCTCTAATTGCTTCTTAGCATCTTCAAGGAGGACCTTCTTCCCTGCAAACGCCGCCCCTTTGCTCCAAGATTTCCAAGTCTCTAGCCATTTCGCGTGCGCTCCGGTGTCTGTATGGATCTCCTGGCTGTGGACCAGAAGCCTGGCTTCCAATTCACGCGCAGCATCTCCGATGGTTTTTCCTTTCAAGTTTCCCTTAATGCGAACATTATCTGTTCGAATCCGACCTGCTTTATCAACCAAAGCAAGAAGTTGTCTTGCTGCGCTAGGGAGCCCACTCAGTTGCCAATTCTGGCGCGCAGAACCAACTGCAACGATGGCCGGCCAGAGTTTTCGATGGACATAAGTGACCTTCCCAGAAACCAGTTTGGTGACAAGCACATCGGGGTGAGAAGCCATACGCAGAGCGACATAATGGATTTCGTGTCCGCGAGCGTGTCCCCACCAGGAACCACGAATTGGTTCTCCAGCGACATTGGTAGTTATGGAGGGCAACTTGGCGTCCGATTCTAACAGAATCCCGTAACGTCTTAATTCGGATAATGCGCTGCGAAGATTTGATTCTACCGAAGGCACTTGCGCTCAGCGGAACTAACCTGCACCAGCATTCTTGGGTTTTTCGAATGGGTCTACTGGTGTGCACACACAAAGGGGGGCGATTATAGTTCCGGTGGCGTACTCCTTTGCGGAGCCCAAAGTTCCATTATGTTTCCTGCGGGGTCGGTGAAGTAGACACTTATTGACTTGGTAGTTCCGTGCCAATCGAAGAATTCGTTCTTTGGACTAGTCTTGATTCCTTTCGCATTCAGAAAAACGATGCACTCATCCAGCTTGTTGCCAGGAATTTCAAATGCGACATGGAATAGCGCTTTCGTGTAGCTTCCGTAGCCGTCAAAAAACCCCCTTTTCTCGTCGGAAAACCCGAAGAGTTGTTCCCCAACATTGGCGAAGTTAATGTGTTGAGGGTCGAATGGAAGATCTTCTAGCCCTATCTGTCGGTAGAATTCAACGCACTCTCTTAGTTTGGGAGTTAGAAATGCGACTTCGGAGACGCGGAGTAAAGGGAGCTTGTCCATGAATCTGGCTATGGGTTACCCAAGTTCTTAGTCTTTCGTGTGTTGTGTAGGTCTAATGGTATGAGTAGCGAAATTTGAACCGTAAATTTTCGTGGTGTGCGCACCGTATGACCCACGCACGGTTAACCTGACTTTTTCTGTGAATGTGAGCATCATCAGTATTGACACCATTGCCATCCAAAAGCTAGGACGTAGCTAAGATCTGCATCAGGTCTTCATACTCAGAACAACTACAGTGTGACGGGGGTCCGGGGCCCCAATTTGAAGTTACGGGTTGACCAGGGCTAAAACCTGTTGCGCGAGACTGTCGATCTGTGAATTGATATTATCTTCTGGCGGGATTGACACGCTCCAATCCAATTCTATCTCGCCAGTGTCGGGGGCGTAGTGGAAGAGGGATGATGCACGAAGCATTCCCGCCTTTTCTAGGAGAGCTTTCGACGCGAGCAGCAGCCGCAACTGCTTATTGCCAATAGCTGACACGTCGACTGTTGCCTCTGTTCTGAGTTGGGGCAAAGCGATGAAGCTGAGCGCACTTCCCAATAGAACTCCAAGTCCTTTCTTCAAGAAACTCCTACGATTAGACAAAGATGCAAAACCACGACAATCCTTGATTATTGGGGTTATATCACTTGCGCACAGCAGGGGGTTCATGAAGAAGTGAACGGAATCGACCATCAAGCAACGCCAAACCCGACGCTTTTAATAGTGTCACGCTCAGTTTCTGGGAACATTTCCCTCCGTTCGTTAGAACAAGTCGGTGAGTGTCTCATCCTTTGGGTGATATCAGGGTTGGTAACGTAGAAAATCACTTGCGGAAAGTGATTAGTGAGAAAGGAGTTGCACACCTCACCCTATTTGACCCCGAAAAACTGACCCCATTGGCCGCAAGAAACCTAGCCAGGGAAGTTAAGAAAGCCGGTACGGCTGCTGCGATGGTTGGCG
>JAHFFU010000097.1 GCA_023247835.1 Candidatus Bathyarchaeota archaeon | reverse complement strand
CCAACACAGCCGAGGAATTAGAAAAAGGAAAGTCGGGTGAAGCAGGAGCCGAATTCGCCCACGAATGGGTGCCTGCAAGGAACTTAATCTTCCTATCTATCGCGACCGGCATAGCCGAAGCCTACGGGTTCGGAACCATCGTTCTAGGCAACAACCTCGAGGAAGCAGGCGCCTACCCCGATAACGAGATGATATTCATCAACAAACTGAACGAAGTGCTACCTTACGCCACAAACCTTCACAAGAGAGTAAAGCTTGAGATGCCCGTTGGCAACCTGATGAAGCATGAAATCGTGAAACTCGGAGTAGAGGTAGCCGCTCCGTTAAGCCTAACCTGGAGCTGCTATGAGGGTGGGGAGACGCACTGCGGCCAATGTGGGCCATGCTATATGCGGCGCAAGGCTTTCGAGATAAACGGCATGAGCGACCCGGTCCAGTACACCACCATCGCTCAGGAACCGGCCGCTCAATCTTAGATTTCTCAACAAACCAGCCACTATGATTGCCCCACCTTCCACCAACACGCAGGTTTCGATTCTCCTCTTCGCAGTTCCCGGAGAACGCGTCGTTGCCATGGTCAAAGGTCAATCTCGAGAAGGTGAAGGGCACACAGAACGTCTTCCTTGTCTGTTTCTCACAATCCGACTACGACGTGTACAAGAAAACCATCGAAGAAGGTTAGTACGATTTCAGCAGCTTGCCTATTCCGATGAGGAGCGCTTCGGATGCAGCACGAATCCCGCTTCCTCGAAGTTATTGTCAAAGCTGAATGCATTGATAATATTCACCTGTTTCATGACCAAAAAACTAGTAAAATCTGTAAAGCTCCAACGTTTGTCCTGCCTCTCCTTCATGAAACCCACGGTTTTCCAGAAGATAGACGAATCGATCCAGGCGGTGTGGATATTCTTGCTTCTGTTTACTTTATCAAGGAAAGCCAAAGAGGGGGCTGACCCACGGCGAAGCCAAAGCAACGTTACAGCTTCATCGAGGACATAGTCCGTAGTAAGAAGAGAGCCATATCGCCCTTCTCTCAATGCTTTGAGGAATCGTACGGCTTGGGTGTGGTTAACGTCATCCTCGACTTCCAGCGCATACCAAGCGCTCGTGTCGACGAAGATCATTCGTGAAGACCGTACAGAAACTTGTCATGTTCTGCTGAGGTTCGCTCCCTTTTTCCCGTCGCCTTTGCCACGGGGCGTTCGGTAAAGATGGGATCATCCCGGAGAACCTCATCCTGGAGCGCGAGCCTTATTGCACCCTCGCGAAGCGTCTGTTTCAGGGTAAGCCCATTCTTCTTGGCGTATTCTAAGATCAACTTGTACTCGGTCTCGCTCAATTCAGTCTGGGCCACTTTCATGTTCCATCGTCCATCTCACATGTGACATGCACAATATAAGTCACGGTAGCCTGTGAGGTCTTTCTGGTTGAGACTCCATCGCTGTCTTCACGGGCTGTGTCTTCTGGAATATCTCGATCCAATTTCCATCTGGGTCTTTAACATAGGCAACCCATCCTTCGGTCTTTGATGGGTCTACCTGAGTGGGTTCTGCTCCTTTGGAAACAAGTTCCTTGTACTTTTCGTCAACATTGTCAACTATGAATCCGATATGGTCCAATCCCTCGCCTGGAACGTATTCAACATCGAACGGGGATTCAGGCGGATACCAATTCAGCTCCAATTGATGACCCGACATTTCGTCTCTCAGCAGCACCCATATTCCCCCGCCGATCTCGTATTGTGTACCGCGTTTGACTTCCTTCAACCCGAGCAGGTCCTGATAAAATTTTATAGAGCGTTCAAGATTCCTGACGCGGATTCCGAAATATTCCAGATGCGTCAAATGGATCACTAATACCTGGCATTCCAATCCTTTCGAGGATTATTCACCTTTATGGGAAGCTGTTCATCATATTCGACTGGGAAAAGCGTTGACAAGCAGAACGAAATTCATCCCGCTTGATTTACAGACCACACTGACGCCCATGTTGGCCGTAAGGGACGAGCCCCGCGCCATCGAATTCTACAAGAAAGTGTTCGGAGCAACGGAGACGACGCGCATGACGGACCCTAGTGGGAAGGTGTCGCATTGCGAGGTCAATATTGGCGGTTCGCCGGTCATGATTGCCGACGAGTTCCCTGAACACAACATAAGTCCCCAGTCGCTCGGCGGCTCACCAGTAATGATCCATCTCTTGGTTAAGAATGTGGATGCAACATTCAGCTTGGCTGTGGCCGCTGGCGCAAAGGTGTTGAGACCAGTGGCGGACCAGTTCCACGGCAACCGGAACGGGAAATTAGTGGACCCCTTCGGACACATTTGGATGGTCGCAACGTACAAGGATGATGCATCTTCGCGGGAAACGTAAGGCCAACTACTGCTGCCGGTCTAATGGTGGGCAACAGTCGCGCTTTCAATCGTGAATGGCGGCCCTCTGCTAAGCATTGAAGTAGTAGCGTCTCCGAAAGGCTCTTTAATTCAGATAGATGAGTTGAAAGTGCGAGGTTAAATTGAATGCAGTTCGTCGTTATCGCCGAGCACCCCCCTGAATTATGCCCATCCGGAAACGCGAAAACCCGTCAGATGTTGAAGCAAGGCGCCAAGGAAATGCCCGACCTAGCCAAGAAGTTAGGCCTGAAAATCATCACCATGAATGTCTACGGTCCCGATCACGTCGTGCTTATGGTCGCGGAAGCTGCTGATATCGAAGCTGTCAGGAATTTCATAATGCAGAGCAGGCTCGTGCAGTGGAACACGACCAAGATACATGCGACCTGGTCGCTAGAGGAAGCCCTAGCAAAAGTAGAAACCCTACCCACTATGTTCTAGCATTTCGTCGTCCCGCTGAGAATCCCGGCGGGACCGATTCTCCATTTTTCCAGTAAAACGTAATTTGGATTATTAATCTACGATCGGAACTTCACGTTTAATTCAAGCTGAGTCCATCAGTAGGTGTGACCATCATGAATTCGGAGCGCGCCGTTGGTGAAGTGCGGCAGCTCAATGTGAAACCCGAGACGCCTGGAGAGAGGGGACTCCCAAAGCGTCCTGTCGATTGTGTGTTGGCCAAACGGACTGGGCTTGTTGGCGACTTCAATAGGTGGCGACATGAGGAGGCGCAAGATGACCCTGGTGTGGCCGTGCTTCTCATGCCCTTAGAGACTATTCAGGAGCTTAACAAGGACGGTTGGCCGATTCGGCTTGGAGATGTCGGAGAGAATTTCACCACGTCGGGAATTCCGTACAATAGCTTCGCCCCAGGGAAGCGGTACAAAATTGGGAAAGCAGTGATTAGGGTTACGAAGGCTTGTGGCTCATGCAGCAACTTGTACCTACTTCCCTATATTGGAAAAAACAAGGACATCGTGAAGACAATGTACCATAGAAGGGGATGGTACGCCAGCGTGGAACAGGAAGGGGATGTCTCGAAAGGCGACGCAATGGAAGAACTATAGCTTCAGGTATGCTGGTGCACACACACGAAATTACTGACTGTTTTCTGGATATGCCTTAAGGGGAAGTTTCCCCTAACAACTCCTCCTGGAGATTAGTCTACAATCATCAATTACCTGCGAAAGTCTCCCGCGCAAGTAGAAAGGGCATTTATAGTCATGGGGCGGATATTCATGATTGGTTTGTATGGCACATTACATCATCTTGGTGAACTGGACCGATCAAGGCATTCGCAACGTGAAGGAAACCACGAAACGAGCGGAAGCGGCCCGGGGCATGGCTGAGAAGGCTGGCGGAAAAATCCAGTTGTTCTACACTCTTGGCGAGTATGATATTGTTGGAGTAGCGGAAATGCCGGATGATGAAGCCTTAATGAAGTTTCTCCTCACACTCGGTAGCCTAGGAAATGTTCGCACGAAAACCCTGAAAGCATGGACCGAAGCCGAAGCTGCAAAGCTTGTGGCGCAACTGACCTAGGATTCAACATAGCCAATTCACTGCGATAGCCATTTCAATAGCCTCTCTTTAGCGGAACCGAATGCACAAACCCACGCGTTCCAGGCACCCTGAAATCACCAGGGTTCAAATTCAGTCCCTCGTACAACTAGACCCACACACACGAAAAATACCTTACTGCCTCTAAGCACAGCATCCCCTAATGACCTCTCGCGAAGTGAAGCAAGGTAAGGTTAGTCTGCTAGTATAACTTCGCCATTTCATCTTCAGAACGCACATTTGACTAGTGCTTAGATTACTGAAAGGATTGATGGAAATTATTAGTTTGCGATAAGTCATAAATTCAAAGAACAAAGCCTTTTCCATTGTGAGCTCCATGTCATCGGCATCATCGTACGATGCAGTCGTAGTAGGCGGAGGGCACAACGGCCTAGTCGCTGCCAACTACCTTGCGAGAAA
Source organism: Candidatus Bathyarchaeota archaeon (assembly GCA_023247835.1). The sequence goes on along the minus strand of JAHFFU010000097.1, from coordinate 797 downwards.
AGGAATGAAAGTAATTGTTCTAGAAAGGCGGCATGTTCCCGGCGGGGCATGCGTGACTGAAGAGGTTTGGCCGGGCTTCAAAATAAACCGGCTCGCCTACGCATACAGCCTCTTCCGGAGCGAGATCGTGCAGGACCTTGACCTGAAACGCCACGGGCTCGACATAGTTTCGCCTGAGGTCGATGTTTTCGTCCCATTCGGCGATGGGACGTATCTCAGCCTATGTGAAGACTCGGCTAAGACTGTGAAGGAAATCGCGAAGTTCTCCACAAAAGACGTGAAAGGGTATAAAGAATACTCGGAATTCTGGAAGGGAGTTGGGTTACTTCTTGGGTCGATTGGAATGGGGCCTCCGCCCCCGCTTAAAGAAATAGCATCTTTGCTTGAGGATCCGGAGTCCACGGACCTCATGAAGAAAGTCATCTTCTACAGCGTCCGAGAACTCCTAGACGAATTCTTCGAAGACGACCACGTTAAAGCGGCTTTCATGGCGAGAGGCCTGATTGGAACGTTTGCGAGCCCAAGCACCCCCGGAACCACATACGTACTAGGCCATCATATCATCGGGGAAGCTGCGGGAGGCCAAGGTGTATGGGGTTATGTTCGCGGAGGCATGGGAGGACTAGCCTACGCTCTCGTCAACGCCTTGAAGGAAGCAGGTGGCGAACTCCTTCTCGGAACACCTGTTTCGAGAATTACGACAAAGGACTCTGCTGTTACTGGCGTGACCCTTGCAGATGGGAAATCAATTCAGTCCAAAGTTGTACTAGCCAATGCAGACCCGAAACAAACGATGC
>JAHFFU010000096.1 GCA_023247835.1 Candidatus Bathyarchaeota archaeon | reverse complement strand
TTCCTCCCATCGTTCCCTTAACCTGGGTCCAGGTAACTGCCTCCAACGCTACGTTCCAACGCAGCGTTCCAACATTGGATGGCCAATACATGGGAGTAGGCGCACTGCATCTGCCCGCAGGCACCTACAACATAACATTCAGCGTAGCCTTCTTCACATCCCAGACGCAGGTTAACCTTCAAGTTCAATGGGGTGGCACGTACGTTATCATTCCCCCGTCCGGTACGCTCTGTCCGGTCGGAGGTATTCCTGGGACGTGCCCGTAGATTGATTGCCAATTAGAGTTACGAGCTAACTGCCCAGTTCGGCCTTCTAGAAGTATTGGGCTTCGGCAGCAGACATTTCGGTTTCAGTATTTGCGGAAGAGTAAGATTCGAGCGGTTCATGATTTAACGTTAGAAAGGTCGGTCCCCACTTGAATTGGGCGACTAACTTAGAGGCTGAATCCTTGAAACCTAAAATGTACAACGCTCCAGCCAACGCCTCAACAGATGACAGCTTGTGTTGCTTTCCGTAATTGACAGGGTTCGCGGCAAGCAGCGTCGGCAGCTTCCGGCCATAGCCCGGCAAACCGATTGCGAAGGCCTTCCCGACCCGCTCCCATGAACAATCAACCACAACTAGGCCATTTTCACATGCGACGGCTCTGTCCTTGGCTACCAGGACTGATAGTGTAAAAGGGTTGAGAACCAACGCCTTCCGCGGAATCTGCTTAACCCTGAAAAGCGGCGTCGCAGACCGGAATCTCGTTAACTTGGCGGCTGTGCATTTGCGTGGATCATCTTGCTTAAGGAGTAGCGCGTAAAGCCTCGGATTCCGAAGTGCCTTGTCTTCTACCTGCAAGGTCAAATCGAGATTCTCAGCTAATGGAGCCTTTTCTCGTAGATGGCCTTGTGGCGCATGGGGTCGTTCATGATTGTGTGGATATGGTCAAGGAGGTCGGTTGCCATGAGGTGGTACCCATACAGCTCCTCCGCAATGTCGCCTGCCGCCCCATTCACGAAGGCCCCAGCAACGGCCGCTCTGAAACCATCAACACCCTGCGCCATCAAACCCGCAACTATCCCCGATAATACGTCGCCCGTCCCGCCCACAGTCATGCCGGGGTTTCCTGTATTATTCAGCTTCACCCTCATTCCATCTGAGATTATGTCCGTACGGCCTTTAAGAAGAACAACCGCCCCACTTCTCAAAGCGAAACCCTTCACCTCGCCTGAGCGCACCTTCGGGTCTCGAGGTGGAGGCTTCCCTGAAATAGCCTGAAATTCGCCTGCGTGTGGCGTCAAGACTGTTGATTCGCTGAACATCTTCTTCCTAACCACGCCGAGTGCCTTCAAACCATCCGCATCCAGGAGAAGCGGTTTCCTGGACTGGTGCACGAGTGAGACGATTCTCCGAACCGCAGTGACCGTCTGTTTATTCAATCCCAGCCCTGGGCCGATTGCTACCGCATTCGCTTTCTCAAGTTGATCTCGGAGAATGTGTATGTGGGCGGGAGCGAGGTGTGCGCCTGGGAGTTTGATGGTTATCAGGTTTGGTGAGATTGACGAAATTGTTTGCGCGGTTTTTTCCGGTGCCGCTACGAAAACTTGGTCGGTGCCTGTTCTGTACGCGGCTAGGCCGACAAGAGTTGGGGCTCCAGTGAAAACTTCGCTTCCCCCAATGACTAGTAACCGTCCGAACTGGCCCTTGTGTGCGTCAGGGGACCTTCGAACTACTACGGCATCTACGTCTCCCGGTCCCGCAAAGGCCGCCGCTTCAGGTGGTATCCCAATATCGGCTACTCTAATCTCGCCGTAGAACTCCTTCGCCTTCGAGAATCCTTTTTTCATGGCATGAAGGGTGACTGTTAGGTTGGCGCGAACAGCCTCGCCCAGTACCTCACCGGTATCGGAATCTATCCCGGTTGGGACGTCCACGGCGACCTTGTAACCGCTAGACTTGTTGATCACCTCCACTGCCCTGAGGATCGGTTGGCGGAGTTTTCCTTTCACTCCTGTCCCGAGCAGAGCATCAACCACTATTTCAGAATCCGATTCTGATAATGAAGATGAGTCACGATACTCATCGATCTTGACGGTTGTTGACATTGATTTGAGTGCACGCCAATTGTGAAGTGCTGTAGGATCTGAGATCGCATCTTCGCTCCCCACTAGCTTGTAGGATACATTGAAGCCTCGTCCAGCCAGATGCCTGGCGGCAACCATCCCATCTCCCCCATTCCTACCAGTTCCACCGTAAATCACGACGGAGCTGCCCGCCCCGAACCGGGCGCTAATTTCATCTGCTACGGAACGACCCGCATTTTCCATCAGTTGGAGTGTTGACACGCCTAGGTACTCTGAATTGCGATCAAGAATCATCGCTTCGAGCGATGTCAACACGGAGTTATGAAAGGTCAAAACTGGCCCCGAGTCGTCACTCTGGGCGGTCTGGTAAATGTTGTGGGCTTCAAAGCCGAACCGTTGAATGCTACACGGCAACTTGTTTTTGCTGGATTAGCTTATCCTTGAAATGATTATGACTGCCCCCATCAAGCGTGTTTTTGAAAGCCAGTTTGCTGCCATGGCATAAGACATAACAAACCATATATTCCGACCTTCTCACGTTCTTCTTGGTGTCGGCTACGGGTAAAGTCGCGCTCGTCACACTAATCCGCTCCTCCGATCATGACCCCTTGTCAGCAGACGAGCTTGCCGAACAGATACGTCGAAACATCGAGTCAAGCGCGCTGTCAGAAACCTGGACCGTTGATAGGGTCGCCGTTCTTGATGAAGGCGCGTCGACGGCGAAGGCTTTGTCAACTCAAAAGGCGAAAAAAGTAGCCCTCGCATGATTGGTTTCAGCCATGAGCTAGGCAAACGTTTTTAGCGATACCTTGAACACCAAGCCTACGCCGAGGTTTTGTGATGCCGCTTGCCTTCGTCCTGATCAATGCCGAAATAGGTTCGGAAGACGAAGTAGTTACGGAGCTGCGAAAGATCAGTAACGTGAAAGAATCCTACGTAGTCTATGGCGTCTATGACATTGTCGCGACGGTCGAAGCTGAATCAATGGACAAGTTGAAAGAAATCGTTACATGGAAGATTCGCAGGCTCGACAAAGTCCGTTCGACGCTAACCATGATAGTTGTCGAAGGAACCTAATCCATTTAACGCAGTCAGACTGGTCGGTCCATTCAGAACACCGACTGGGTCATGAGTTGTGGAACTGCACATAGGGATAGACGATACAGACTCGACGAAAGGTGGCTGCACCACCTACATCGCGGCCCGCCTCGTCGAAGATTTGGCGAAGGCAGAAGTTCGATTCATCGATTACCCAAACATCATACGCCTGAACCCAAACATCCCCTACAAGACACGCGGGAATGCCGCAGTAGCCCTACGTGTTGAGATCCCAAAGGAAGCTTACGAGCTCGTTCAAGAAACCGTTCTTCACGAGGTCGAGAAGAATAGCCGCGTAGGCGAGGCAAATACGGATCCGGCAGTCGTGCTATTGAAGGGTCACCCGACTAGGAAAATTTGGCAGCTTTCTCGTAAGTCGTTGGGAGATATCGTCACCGCGAATGAGGCATTACGAGCGGTGAGAGTCTCCGGTGCAACAGCTCTTACGTACGGTACAAGACTCGGTCTAGTGGGTGCTTTAGCCGCAGTCGGGCAGACTCTCGATGGCGATCACACCTTCGAACTTGTAGCCTACAGGGACCGAAAGAACTGGGGAAAGCCGAGGCGGGTGAACGAGGATTCAGTCAAGAAAATGGATGGAGCAACCGCTCCAAGAACTTTCAACAATTATGATTACGAAAACAACAGAATGCTCGTTACGCCCCACGGACCTGATCCCGTCCTCCTAGGCATACGTGGAGAAAGTTCAGAGGCTGTCCTGAAGGCGTTTCGCATGCTGAAAATTCATGAACCGGTCGAGAGGTGGATCATATTTCGCACAAACCATGGCACCGATTCTCACTTTGAAAACGGCCATGCAAAGGAACGCGTCAGACCCAATGCACCAGTCGTACTGAGTGGGGTCGTCGCTGGTAGACCTGAACGCATTCCAGGCGGCCACGTCTTCTTCGTGCTGCGGTACAACCGTGGCAACATACGCTGTGCTGCGTTTGAGCCGACGGGAAAATTACGGGAGGCTGCGTCGAGGTTACTTCCTGGTGATGAAGTCACGGTTTATGGCGGAGTGAAAAGCCGCGAGAATCTACCTGTGGCAATAAATCTGGAGAAGATCTTCATCCATCGGTTGGTGGATGAACTCACTTTCGAGAACCCGACCTGCCCCAGATGTAAGAAGCATATGAAGTCAGCCGGGAAAAGTCAAGGGTTTAGATGCGAAAGATGCTCCCTCGTTCAGAGAAACGCTGAGAAGCGTATGGTCAGAAAACTGAGAGCACTTCAAACCGGCCTCCACGTGCCTGACAGGAAGGCGCTTAGGCATTTGACGAAGCCGCTGTCACGGTACGGCCTTGAAAAGAAAAGCTGGAACCACAGTCCACCTTCAGGAAGATGGCATGACCCATAGCCGTCGTAAAACATGAACGACTTACTGGCTGAAGAAAGAGAAGTGGGTTACTGCACCCTGACTACTGGCGGTTGGTAATAGTAATACTGGGGTGGAGGCACGTACGCGTATGCGACTGGCGGGGGCTGGTAGACGTAATGAATTGGGGGCGCTTGGTACGCGTATGCTTGCGGGGGTGGCTGATAGTAGACTTCCGGTGGTTGTGGAACAACGCAATGCGCCGGTAGGTAACAGGGGTAAGCTAAGGGTGGCTTTGGTATACAATAGTAAGACAATTCCAATCACGAACAGCCGCATGGAAGAGAACGAATAAGCCTTGCCTCACGAGGAACGTTGGCGTATCCCCGTTCATAGCAAAACCGAAAGCAGAGGTCACTGAAGTTCGCAGAAGAATGTAAACCCGCTCCCTAGTGGGCTGTTTCCCTTTGAACCTTACAAGAGTCTCGTGAATTGCTCGACGGTTAGCCCGGTTTCTCTTATTATGGCTCTTAGGGTGCCCCCGGCGATCTCCCGGTGTGTGGCACAGTAATTCTTCTGTATAGAGGGCACTCTGTCTTAAAATCAGGTGACTGGAATTTGTTCACTGTGTTTCTTCAAACTTACGAGGTAACCCTGAATCGCGTCCCGAATATTAGTCAAGGCTTCTTTTCTGTCAGCG
>JAHFFU010000095.1 GCA_023247835.1 Candidatus Bathyarchaeota archaeon | reverse complement strand
CCAGCCAAGGGTTCTGCTAAGGACCTAATCAGGCCGAAGGAAGAAGATCTATTCCGTTAAGGCACCGCGTTTTTTCACAAATCTCTTGGCCTCGCAGTGGGACTTGACAAAGGATGCGTTATAGCCTCCCAAGCCTTTAGGGTGAAGTCGAAACCCAATGGCGCTTCGTCTCGCCAGCGCACAACGGCTTTCTCTTGGGGAAGTTCGTAGAACGTGCTTTGCAGAGCCACTACACGAAATTCCCAGTAGTATTTGCCATGGGATACACGGAAGCTGCAACAGCCAACCTACAGGTCCACGGTCCCGTCCCAGCCCTGAGAAAATCGCAAATGCGCGCCTGATCTTATGGGAGGCTTCGCAAAGTTAATTATTACTGACACTCGTGTTTAACTCAGAACGGTGTTCTTCATGGAGTCGGTCAAGCCGCCAGTGCCCGTCCATGTCACAGACATGGTAAGTTTCGCGAGATTGGCACTGGCCTTGACAGAAGGGTCTCAGATTCTCTGGTACTTCAAGCACCAGGGAAAGCATGTCGTGGGGTTGTTCACCGCCTACATGTATTGGGACGGGGACCTTCCGATACTAGCGTACACGGTCTCGGATGCCCCGCCTAAAGCCTTCCTCGCCTATCGAAGCGACTCATTGAAGGGCGAGGAATGGATGTTCACCAACGAAGCCGGAGATACACGCTACAGATATGCGTCCTTTGTCGAATTGAAAAATATCCCCGAAGCTTTCAGCGAGAGCTTGGAGGGAAGGTTTCCGGATGTCTCTACCCCGATGCTAGCGGAAGTTGAAAATATCAAGTCGATTGCAAGGATCCTGCTTCCTCTCTCGATTAGGGAAGGCACGTTATTCCCTCTCTGGCATTTCACCCGAGGCAAGAATCACATCATAGGAACATGCATCCCGTTCGAGCACTACTACGAAGCGGACGCACTACCCGTGTTCTTCTATGTGTCACAGAACGAATCACCTCAGCAAGGGTTCATTAAGTACATCGCAGTCAAACCGGACGGTGAGAAGGTTGACTATTCGAACAACACTAGCGACGCCAAGTTCTTCTACGCGAAGATCGTAGGCGTCAAAGACATGCCGATATTCCCAAAGTAACTTAACATCCTTCAGAAACCCCGCTGTAATTTCCGGATCGAGCTTTCACGTAAGCTCAGTCTCTTAGCGTCGTACAATTTATTAGATCAACAGCGGGTTCTGCATGGAGGTAGCCGCGTGTCTTTTGAGGATAGTATTCGGAAGGCCTCCGAAGTTAACAAGAGCAGAACCATATTAGCGCTAGATTTGGGAGATGCGAGCCGACAGCGATTAATCACGAGATGCAAGGAGATTCTCGAAAGGGTTCATGAGTATATCTGTGCTGTGAAGATCAATCGACAACTTGTGCTGTCGCTGGGACTGAATGATGGCGTGGATGCAATCATTAGGTCGGCACACGATTTCTATTTGCCTGCAATCATGGACGCGAAACTCAACGATGTAGGCCACACAAACGAGTTCATGACGCGATCCTATCTGTCGGCGGGCTTCGACGCTGTGATTGCAAGCCCCGTTGTAGGATGGGAAAATGGGTTAGATCGCGTTTTCGAGCTAGCGAGCTCTCAGAGAAAATCCATACTCCTACTGGTTTACATGAGCAACCCGGGCGCCGACGCCTTCTACTCACTAATGGCCGCTCGCGGCGACGAAAGGCCCAGGCCAGTATTTGAGTTGCTGACCGAGAAGGCGATTCAATGGAACGCAAAGGGAGTTGTTGTAGGTGCAACTAAACCAGAGATCATCGCGCGCGTACGAGAACTTGCTGGTCCCAATCTGGCGATCTACAGCCCTGGCGTAGGCCCTCAAGGAGGGGATGGTACGAAGGCATTGATGGCGGGGGCTAACTACCTAATTGTTGGAAGGGCCATTTATGCCACAGACGATCCTGCAAAAGCGGCTAAACAATTTCGAGACTTGACAGCATAGGGACTCTGAAGCGGTGCAGTCACGTCCAGCGATATCTCGTTGAAGAGTTTGGGAATCATCGTCGCTACGGGTAGGCCTATTCTAATACATTCCATCCTTAGCTAAGTTGCATTCCCCAACCCAGGGGTCACGTATTGTGACCCATAGGATTTCCATGTTCCCGGGCCGTTTACGTATGTTGCCTAACGGACCATGATTGAGGTTTGTTGCGGCCCGCGGTTACCGATGGTTGTTCGCGACTTGAATTGACGCGTATCCTTGGGGATATGTCCGTTTTAAGACCAAGATTTTTATTCACCTGCCATGGTAGACCGCTAACAGTGAATTCTGTTGGGTGGGGCTAAAAAGAAGAGCTTAGCGCAAATGGAGAAACAGCAGGTCCAGCAGGATAAGAAACCGGAACCTGCCAAGAAAAGCAAGGGCAAAACTGTGGCGGAGAAGAAGGCTAGCGGGATTGGTGTTCCAAACCTCGACGATGCTAAGTTCGTTGCAGACCTTTCGAAGATGGGGGCCCTCACGCCGTATTCCATAGCATCCCAGTTCAACGTCCGACTCAGTGTAGCGAGGGACGTCCTCGAAGAGCTAGAAAGACGACGATTAGTGAAATCGGTCGGAGGAAACACGCGAATTAAAATCTATAAGCTCGCCGCGGCCTAAACCTTTTCGACACGTATTTTTGTTCCACTTTTCACCGTTCTGAATATCTCTAGGTTTGATACCATCTTCCCAACGATATTGACGGGACTGTAGGGCTGAGTTGGGCCATAGAAGATGCATAGCGCTGAGCCCATCGGCCAATAGGCCAGAGTCCCGACCTCAACCTTGGCTTTCGGTTTCTCACTACCAAGCTTTACTGGGGTCTCGAAGTAAATCTCTTCCTTCCATCTGGCTGCGCGCCCTTCAAAGGGCAGCGCTTTTGCCAGATTATCGACTGTCATCGGGCTCTGAAAACGAATCAGTTCTCCTTCAGCCTCGCCGTAGCCTTCAGCGATTAATCGAATCCGGTAGCGTGTGACATCAGTTTCTTGGGCCTTAGTTTCGGATTCGTTGGCATTGCGCGAAGAGCTTGTGGTCAAACCTTGCCTTTTCTCCAGGTTTGAGGCGTTTGCAAGACCAGTGTTATGTTAGCGCTGTTAAAAAGTTGGATGCGAGAACTTACATTTTTCGCCAGTATTTGCTGAAATTAGTACATTTCTGACACAAAGGATAACTAGCCCGCTTTTCGTTCTAGCCGAACTTGTGGTTCGCGCCATGGGTGAGGCAGCACGGACAGTGATCATGGGGGCCGCTGGCAGGGACTTTCACAACTTCAACGTCTACTTCAGGGAGAATCCGTCCTACGATATTGTTGCTTTTACCGCAACACAGATTCCCGGGATTGAGGGGCGGACATATCCCCCGAATCTATCTGGACCCCGTTACCCTAATGGTATACCTATTCTTCCGGAGGAAGATCTTGCCAAGGTCATCAAGGAAAAGGATGTAGACCTGGTAGTATTAGCGTACAGCGACCTCTCGCACGAAGAGGTCATGCACAAAGCCTCATTGGTCCTTTCGTGCGGCGCAGATTTTCGTCTGATGGGTCCAAAGTCGACTATGCTCAAATCCAATCTCCCTGTTGTCTCGGTCTGCGCAGTGAGAACTGGCGCCGGCAAGAGCACGGTCTCTCGCGCAGTGTCAAGATCACTCAGGAAGCTTGTAGGCAGAGTGGTTGTTGTTCGGCATCCTATGCCGTACGGTAACTTGGAGAAGGAGGTGTGCCAACGATTCGCGAGCTACGAGGATATGGAACGATTCGAATGCACCATCGAGGAACGTGAAGAATACGAGCCGCACATCGATATGGGGAACATCGTTTACGCAGGCGTTGACTACGAGAAGATTCTGCGTGAGGCGGAGAAGGAAGCTGATATCATATTATGGGATGGCGGTAACAATGATCTGCCGTTCTTCAAGTCTGATCTGCAAATTGTCGTAGTTGATCCGCATCGACCTGGCCATGAGCTGCGATACTATCCGGGTGAGGTCAACTTGAGGATGGCAGACGTGGTCGTCATAAACAAAGTGGATACTGCGCCCACGGGTAACGTCGAGACTGTTCGGAAGAACATCAAGCGCGTAAGACCAGAGGCTACCATCGTGGAAGCGGCTTCGGACATTTACGTTGACGACGAAACGCATATCCGCGGAAAAAGAGTCGTAGCAATTGAGGACGGTCCCACGGTAACCCACGGCGGAATGAAGGAAGGAGTCGGCGCTATAGCGGCGAGGAAGTTCCAAGCGAAGGAACTAATTGACCCACGACCTTTCGCGGTTGGATCGATGAACCGCCTTTACGAGAAATATCCGCATCTTGGCCAGGTCTTGCCGGCCATGGGTTACGGCCAGAAGCAAATCAGAGAATTGGAGCAGACGATCAATGCAATTGATTGTGATTCCATCGTGTTGGGTACCCCAATCGATTTGAGGAGAATTATGAAGTTAACAAAGCCTGCAGTGCGCGTTCGTTACGACATCCGCGAAACCACGAAACCAACACTAGAGGAAATCCTTAGATCCGTACCGATTAGGGTAACCCATAGGTTACGTTAGCACTCGCTTCAGCGTTTCGAAGATATACTCCAACTCTGACTCGCGCATCGACGGATGTACCGGCAGGGAGAAGACCTGGCGACAGGCTTTCTCAGTTTCTGGAAGAGGACGGCGTGAGGTAGATCTCTCCCTGTATAAGGGAAGCATGTGCAATGGCGATTCGTAATACACTGATGCTTCAATGTTCTTCGAGCGAAGTTTTTCGATAACCTTGTTGCGCTTCCCTGCATTCGCGCCGCGGAGTCGAAGCGTGTAAAGGTACCATGCATGCTTTCGACCTTGAGGTTCCTTTGGAGGAATTACTTTTCCGAGAACGCCTAACTTCTCACCAAGAAACTCGGCGTTCTTCCTTCTTCGCTCTAGAAAGGAAGGCAGCTTTCTAAGCTGAACTAGGCCTATCGCAGCCATTAACTCACTCATGCGATAATTATTTCCCACAGTCGTAGGCCAGTAAGGACGCTGTTCGCCGTGCGTCCTAATCATACGAAGCTTCTCGGAGTAGTCATCATCATTTGTGGTCACCATACCCCCCTCCCCTGTTGTCATATTCTTCCCGGCATAGAAGCTGAAACAGGTCATGTCCCCAATCGATCCTATCTTCGATCCATCATATTCCGCGCCGTGCGCTTGCGCTGCGTCTTCGATTATCGTTACGCTACGTTCTCGGGCCAGCTTCTTGACCGGCTCCATCTCAACTGGTAGACCGT
>JAHFFU010000094.1 GCA_023247835.1 Candidatus Bathyarchaeota archaeon | reverse complement strand
TCCGGTCCGGCCCACCAAGAAAAGCCCTGTTCAGCTCCGTATGTTCTCAAATAAGATCCTGATTTGACTGTTCGCGATCTTCGAAGCAACGATGAAGACTGCACTTGCGAATATGAAACTGAGAATCGCGAGTTGGGGTAGAATTGAATGGTATCGCATAACCGATATGATGATCGGCGAAGCGGTCAGCATTGCCGAAATGATCCCCGTCAACATGCCGATGAGGGACCCCCAGACTCCCACATACCTGCTACGAACCATTTCACGAAAGTCGGGAAACCGAGCACCGAAGCAAATCCCAATCGCCGACTCTTCAAATACAATGGCTATTCCTAATGCAAGAATGAACCAGAAGTAGGCTGCTAGAGGTTCAATGAAGAAGCTGAATAGGATCAGCATGCCGACCCCGAATGACAGGCCCAAGATCACGCTGTAGAGCATTTTCGCCCTCAGAAGACGATTTGGTTTCATCGGCGCCGCGTATAGATTCCAGACTGCGTACCCCTCCTGACCTATGCTGGTCATCGAGAGGATTCCCACGAAAATGGCGACGGGTATTATGTAGAGAGGAATAACGACCAACAATCCTGGTGCCTCGGGTCCTGCCTGGCCCCCAAGGGGAAAGAATGAAAGGCCCAGAGAGATAGCTAGAACAAATGGAATCGCTAAGAACCTAGCCATCTCCCTCCGCCTCGTTAGCGAGCGCAGATCCTTCCGGAGAATTGCAGATTCACCGACTCCAATCCAAGGTAATCGAAAGCCTAAACCAGAGGCATGATAGGTCTGGGCAGAGAGTTTTATCGAGACAGGAACCGGCACCCAGAACCTTGTACGGAAGTTTACCGCAAGCCCAAACAGAGCCAGCGTAAAGAGGGCAGAAAGGCATGCAAATTCAAGAAATGTGATCGCGTTTCCTTGGGAGGCACCTAGGACTGCAACTGAAGGCCACACGACCGGCACAAACCAGGCAATTCTCACAGTTTGAATCACACTCTGGAGAAGGTAACCGATTACTTGTCCGCTGAATAGCAGCTGGACGAACACGAGTACAACTACAGTCAATGCCAGTCGAAAGAAAATGCCCGAACGCCCGCTCTTCTTGTAGAAACTCGAAGAGATGCGATTGGTTGCTGCATCCAGAACTTCAACGACGCAAGCTCCAATAGCTAACGCGAACGTAGCCATGAGAGCGGACGCAAGCCACACGTGACTCATCCCGAGTAGTAATGCCGGTCCGAGCAACAGGCCCAGAAGCAGGCTCAGCATGAATGAGTAAATGTAAGATTCGGATAATGTGGAGCCCGCAACGTACTCTGTTGGCGAGATTGGAAGCCAGTTCACCATATCAGTACTTAATGACTGAATTGGTTGGCTAATCTCATACAACACTCCGAAAAGAATAACGGCGGAGACAACGGCGACGGGTACTCCTGCCAAGGCTCCGGCTTCAATGTTAATGACCGCTTCTCGAAGGAATGCGGGACCCAACGATAGCATAACAAAGCCTGTGAGGCCAAGGCCGGCTAGCAGCGCAAAATCCACGATTAGGATTGTTCGTGGTTCCCCGAAGATGCGTGCCAAAGTTCCGCTCCGCTGAGTCCCTCGGATTTGAGACCGTGTCAAGACAACGGCCAGGTTGTACACCGTCCTTACTTTCATCGAGTAAGCGCCTCCACGATCTCCCTGGTATCTGATGTTCCTGTTAGTTTCAGGAAGACTTCTTCAAGCGTTGAGCCAGGGGTTCCTCCCTTGGACCTCAGTTCCTCGGAGGTCCCCTCTTCCAGAACTTTCCCGTCATACATGATTACTATTCGGTCACAGATTGCATCGGCTATTTCGAGAACATGCGTACTGAAGATAGTGGGTATTCCATCGTCTCTTAGCTTATGGATTAACTCTTTGACAATGCGCGCACTCCGCGGGTCCAAAGCGTTAAGCGGCTCATCGAGCACAAGAATTTGAGGGCGATGTAACAGGCCCGCTATGATTGCCAATTTCTGCTTCATGCCCTGCGAATAGCCATGAATCAGCTCGTTTTCCCTCCCCTCTAAGTCTAGGGCCCTCAGGAATTCCGTGATCCGCCCCTGTTTCACACCGGCCTCAAGCCCGTGAACGTCGGCGACGAAGTCGAGGTACTCTATCCCAGTCAGAAACTCGTATAGCCGAGGGCTTTCGGGCACGAAGCCCACCATTCTCTTTACGGCAATCGGATCCTTGGCAACGTCAATCCCTTGAACCAGGATGCTGCCTGCGTCAGGCTTTAGAATTCCGACAATGATCTTCATCAGCGTGGACTTACCCGAACCGTTTGGGCCCAACAATCCAAGGACCTGGCCGCTATCGACCCCGAAACTGACACCCTTGACCGCCATCAACCCGCCGAAACCCTTCATTACACCGTCAACTTGAAGCGCTTTCAGTCATGCCACCGATCCCTTGCGACCTTCCCTTCTAACTTGTTCCTTTGGCGTTAAACCGAAAGAGCTTAGAAAAGCCTCGCGTTCCCCCTCCTGAGCGAACTTTGAGCAATGCGGTTACGCAGAATTCGGAAACTAAACCTGTTTGCAACTTACCGCTATGTGGCAAGGAAGCTGACTGGCGGGTTGAGATGTTTGGAAAAATTGAATATTACTGCGAGAGGCATCGGCCGGGAGTACCTGAGAAATTCTTGACGAGAATCAGAGCTTCTTAAGCCGTATCTCTCTTTCAAAGCTTCTCAAGCAGGGTATCGATTTCACGGTCCGAGTTGTAAAAGTGCGGTGAAACCCTCAACGTGTTCACCCGTGGGGCGACAACGATGTGATCGTGTTGAAGCTGTCTCGAAACTCGCGCTGCATCATCAACCTCAAAAGTAACAATTCCGCTTCTCCTCTCCATCTGGAGTGGGGAAGTGACGTGTTTTCCTTTCTTCCTCAGTCCGTCCACCAGACGTTCGTTCAGCCGTTTGATCATAGGCTCACGTTCTTGTGGATTATATTTGAGGGTGAATTCTAAGGCGGCCTTTGCCCCAACGACCGTTATGACCGACCATGTGCCCCATTCGAATCGAGTGGCGTCTTTGGCCGGTATGACGTTGCTGAGGTCAAAGGGGCGTCCAAAAGGTTCCTGCTTCGTGAGGACCCTGTTGACGACGGAATCGGAGATGCCGTGCCAGCCGACTATTCCAGGCTCAAGTTGTCCTAACGCCTCGGGTTTTACGTATAGAAAGGCAGTCCCGTGAGGGCCCATCAGCCACTTGTATGTCCCGCACGTTAGCACGTCAACGCCAAGTTTTCGCACATCTACAGGGATGACGCCGAGCGCATGAAACGCGTCGACAAGCATCAGGGCACCGTGGGAGTGGGCTAACTGAGTTATAGCTCGCACATCCTCTCTGCAACCGTTTATCCATGAAACGTAGTCGACTGAAACTGCAGCGGTCTGATCATCGATTGCCTTCTCAAAATTCGAGATGGGGACCTCACCGTTCTTTGCCTTCAGCACTCTCACTTCAGATATCAACCCCTTCCGCCTCAAGGCATGCCAAATGTACACGTTAGTGGGGAAGTTCAGTTCGCTGACAACAATGTTCTGGCCCGGTCGAAGGCTAAGTGAGCTCCCTATCGCTGCTAATCCGGATGAAACGCTCGGAACGCAGGCAACCTCGTCTACTGTTGCACCTATGAGGCGCGCGAAAAGCTCTCGGGCTTTGACGATCTCCAGGAGCCAAGCTTCCCATTTCTCGCCATAGTCTCGCCATTCATCTAAGAACGAGTGCATCGCCTGGTGTACGCTCACGGGTGGGGCTCCTGCCCCCGCATTGTCAAGGTACACATTGTTGGCGAGCAGAGGAATCTGTTGCCTAACCTCTTCGAGATTCAACCCTAAGGCATCACAGCGTTCGTCCTAACTGTGGGAGGTATTAGTGCTTGCAGCTGAGAGTGGACGCGGAGTGTCCTACTCGATTCTGCTAGTCACTGGATTTTTTCTTGGGGGGTGTCTCGGAAGGGTGTGTGGGCCTAGCGCTTTCAGGATTCGAACTGTTGCGGCCTCGCCCTCTGGCTACAAATGCGATGATGCCCGCTGCCAATAGAGCTGCGATGACGCCTAAAGCAATAGTCACGTATAGGACTGTGGAATCAGTGCGCCACGAAGCGATCGCGGTCTTAGGCTTATCCATGGTCACGCTGGCGGATTGGCTGTTGGATTGAATGTCGCCCTGCCAACCGTTAAAGACGATACTAACGCCATATGATGCGCTGACTGGCGTCGAAACAAAGAACTGGGCTGTGCTGCCCGCGTCGTACCATCCTTCCCCATATGCGACGCCCTGGTCCGTCAGCACTTTCAGGTAGTACTGCTGCTTGTATACGCCTGTCGCGCTATGCGGGGCGTCCATTTTGAGTGACAGTGAAACCCCAGATTGCGTATTCTGCCCGTCGACGCTCCATCCCTGGAAGACGAGCCTACTTCCGCTATCTCCGCCCAG
The DNA here is from genome assembly GCA_023247835.1 of Candidatus Bathyarchaeota archaeon. The sequence goes on along the minus strand of JAHFFU010000094.1, from coordinate 831 downwards.
AGTTTGGCCCGTGTTAGTTATCGTTGCCGTGTCGCCTGCGTTGTACCATCCCACGCCTTGAGGTACCGGCACGCTTTGGGGTTGCACGCCCACGCTGAGATAATACTGCAACTGGTACACCGCGGTGATCTTCCTCGCCCCATTCATGGTCACTGTACCGCTGCTTCCAACACCAGAATAGTCTCCGCTCCAATGGGAAAATACGTACCTCGTGTTCGAGGAGGATTGGACGACGCTTTGCGTTATCGAAAATGACGCAGAACTTCCCTGCGTGAAAGTTCCGCCACCAGTAACAGTTCCCAGATTAGACGGGTCCGTCGCGACGGTCAACTGATATTTGGACGGCGTGGAATAGTAGTAATCGTATGGGTAACCGTAATAGTATGAATAGTATGGGTAGTAGTATCCCGAATAACTGTAGCTGTAATAGCAATGATAGTAGGGGTACCCGTAATAGTAGTAATAGGGGTACCCGTAGTAGTAATAATAGCTGCTGGAGTAACCGTAATAAGAGCAGCCTTGCGGGGACGAAGGAGTGGCCGCTACCTGACCGAACTGCCCTGACAAAATTACCAGCGCAGCAGCCAACACAAGAACTACGACGGCGAACTTAGGTAAGTAACCCGCTCGCATTCTAATCGAGTAGGAAAGCGGGTCATGCATATTTGGGGTTTACTGAGGGTCACAAGGCCCTTCCCGATTTGTGCTACGCGTAGAATCGTGCCTTATTCCTTTTAAGGAGGCCGCAGGCCCTGCTTGTTCCGGCGTTTTCCATGGTTGTCAAAGCATTCGTGTTGGTTCAAGCGCAATTGGGCCGTTCGCGATCAGTTG
>JAHFFU010000093.1 GCA_023247835.1 Candidatus Bathyarchaeota archaeon | reverse complement strand
TGGAACATCATTGTGTCATTAACAGAACATTGATATACCTACCACCATGCCAATGAGCTCCAAGAAAAGCCATGAAGCAAAGACAAAAGCGCCTATACGGGCTCACAATACTGCTAATTGTCTCACTGCTCTCGATCGCACCGAGGTTCATCCTAGCTTCCCAGCAGTCAGGAACAATAACGATCAACGCGACTGGCACTGCCATCCCAATTGGCAATGGCAAGAAAGCCGGTTCTCCTACCAGCGCCACACTAAGCCTCACGGGAAATGTTCAGACACAAGGAAACGACCCAGTCAAGATTACGGGACTCACCGGTAACTTGCAGGTCGGCTCGGACAACTACCCGGTATCCGACGGCAAAGGAGAAGCTAACAAACATGGCACAATCGAGATCAATGCAAAGAGCAACGGGAATGGCAACCACAAATATCAACTCATCCTACACGGCAGCATGCAAGGAAACGGCCTGACCTTTGACTCGCCACAGAGCAAACTATCTTCAATGTTCTTCCTCTCCCTCTCAGGCCAAGCAAGCATGAACATCAACCAAGCAAACAATAGCAACAGCAGCAGTTCGGGCAGTTCCAATTCCAATTCCAGTAGTTCAAGCACAAGCGAGGCCGAAACCGAGACCGTCACCCAAACCGTCACAGAGACCCTGAACAACAATTCGACGAAGACCTTATTCAGCAATCAGACGGTGACAGAAACCGTCAACAACGGCACTACCACTGTGTTCGGAAACGTGACTGTGACGCAAACCGTTAACAACGGGACCACTACGACTGTTTTCAACAACCAGACAGTAACCGAAACTGTGACACAGCCTCTGAATGTCACGGTATCAACGACTCAGTTCAACAATCAAACAATTACAGTTACCGTAACTAACACCGTTGCAAACTCGACGATAACCCAGACAGTAACCACAACCGTCGCTAATAGCACAATTACTCAGACAACGACAGTTGCCAATACCACGATAACGGTCACGAACACAACCGCAACAACGACCTAGCCCTTCCCCTCTCCCTTTTTCTCGCGCCCGAAAACGAGTTCAACTGACGGTGAGAATTTGGCCAAGATTCTATTCAATCGCCAAACCGGAAGCGTTACAAAGAATTCGCCAGGAAAGGATTGCCGCACCCTAATTGATGGTGATTCCATATTAGATGCCCCTACTGCACTATCCCGATGGATTTCGTCGGTAGGTACATATTGGATGTCCGATTGGAGAGCGCAGCCCCGTCCCACCTGAGGGATTTTGAAGCTTGGCGATGCGAGAAATGTGGGAAACTCTTTGTGGATCAAGGCGATGGGCGACCGCACGAAACGGAACGGTTACCTAAGGATGTCCTGCCCTAATCGCCCCGGAACTTATCTGCTATCGACTTCAATTCGCCGTGATCCAAGACTTGGATTTTCGTTTCTAACCTAATGTCCAGACCGATCTGGCGAAGTAGCCCGTACAGTTGTTCGCCGGTAATCTGACCTTTCAATCGGCCAATACGGACTAGTTCAGCTAGTTCTTGAAAGATCTGGTCCGCTATCCTTGGGTACTGTTGCCTTGCCGCATGATAAACTTCCCACGCGCGTCCCACGAACACTTTCTCCAAGACCTTCGCTGGCTCAAGTTTTCCAATTTCGGCTTGGGATTGCTGTTGCCTTGCATTCAGCCTCTTCTGCATATCTGCTAATCGTCGGCGTTTCAGCCGATCGAGCTCTGAATCGTCGCTCATGTTCGTTTCACTTTCGCAGGGTTGACGCGGTTTTGGGCGAGCCCTAATGCCCATTCGAAGTCATAAACAAAACGCCCAGCAACGACCCATGCGTCTAGCGACTCTCGGTCCACGCAGAAGAGTTGATCCACCGAACGCCTCGTTTCTTCAGTAAAGTGCCCCCTTGGAAAGGCACCGATGAAAGCTAGAGGGTCCTTTATCTTGCTAGCTCGGTCAGCAACGGCCTTCAACAAGGCCGGTTTGCCCACAATACTAAAGCCGAAGACCTTGCCGGGCGCGACCATGCGGACCAGTGCACGTAAGTTGCCCTTCTCAAGCTTTAAGAGCGGGTCGCCTTCCCCCGGAACTCTCTTCCGGGCGAACAATTGCTCAATCAAGCCGATGAAACGGATGTAGTTCTTCGGGAGGCGAACCTTGGGATTAATGGTGATAACATAGTCATCCTGCGTGTGGACGAGGACACGAAGGTGCCCTTCCCAGTTTAGCGGAGTCTCAAGAACTTGGAGAAGCGTATTGTGAACGATGTCGGGCCTGCCCATCTTTTCGACTGGAATCGGATAGCCTCTCTGTGCAAGCCTCCGCATAGCCGTGTGATGAAACGCCCTATCCAGCAGAACTTCTTCCGCACCCTTTTCCCTCCGCTTAGCATACAGTTTGATTTGCGGGTGGGATTGTATTTCCCAAGGAACTAGCTGTAAAGCCGATTCAACAAGAGCTAGGGTCAATACCATATGCCGGTCGAAAACCTTCCACCAGCGCCGCCACAAAAAGGTTACAAGACCATGCGCTAGCTTCCTAACGCGGTCGATCTGTTGGCTTGGAGAAAGAGCGGAAGTGTCAGGGAGATCGCGCGTGAGCGGATCGAAATCCTCCTAGGGCTTGCAAGGAAGGCTTTTCCAACTGATCGGGCTCTTTCAAAACGGTACGTGGAACTTGCTCGCCGAATTGGGATGAAGGCCGGCGTGCGGTTGCCCAGAGAGGAGAAGCTCTTCATCTGTAAGGGATGTGGAAGTATTCTTGTTCCAGGCGCAAACTGCCGAGTCAGAACCCGCCCAGAGTTTGGGACAACGGTGTTAATTACCTGCCTGGATTGTGGAACAAAGAAACGATACCCCACAGTGAGGGAACGGCTTTCGAGAAGAAAAGGTTGAGGCGGCTGCAGTCCAGATCTCGGAAGATGGATGCGACAATCTGGATTGGGAAAGAGGGTGCCTCTGAGGAGCTCTTGAAGCATGTCTCAAATCAGTTCAAGGCCCGTGAACTGGTCAAAGTCAAGGTTCAGAAATCCGCTTTGGCAGAAACTGAAACAGCCGAGGTAGCGGAAAAGGTGGCATCTTCAACAGAGTCAACTCTCGTAGAAGTGATGGGCCACACATTCACATTATACAAACGACAAGAAGCAACTAGTCCCGGAAGAAAACGTTGAAAGCCGATTACAATTCCACTGCCTTCAAACTAAACTTATATGGCGCCCTCCGGTTGTAACGTGAAGATTCCACTACCGGGATGAATCTCCTATGCCAACACCACTGGATGTCCCTTCAGATGCCTTAATCGACAGCCTGTCGAAATTTCTGAAGGAGAGCGTGGGTGAAGTCGCCCCACCGACTTGGGCATTGACCGCTAAGACCGGTTCCCACCGAGAGCGCCCACCATCAAACCCGGATTGGTGGTACAACCGTTGCGCTTCTCTTCTGAGAAAATTGTACCTGCATGGCCCGGTAGGAATAGCTCGCCTACGAGTAGAATATGGAGGCCGCCTGCGCCGAGGAACGCATATCGAGCATTCGCGAGTCGCCGGTGGCTCAGCCATCAGGGAACCGCTTCAGCAACTTCAGAAGGCCGGCTTCATCACCGTTGAGGCTAAGAAAGGTAGGAAACTCACGGCTGAAGGAATCAGCCTTCTCAACCGAGTGGCCGCCGACTCTCTGAAGGGTGCCAGGAAGGCGGAAGGCCAGTTATGATGAGCCAAGATGATGAGTACTCTGACGAGGAACTTGAAGAGATAAGGCGAAGGAGATACTCAGATCTTCAACGTGCCGCGATGGGGGAACAGAGGCAGGCCGAAAGCCGGCGACAATTCGAAGCCCAGAAACAAGCTGCGCTGAAACAGATACTGACCCCTGAGGCAAGGCAAAGGTTGACAAATATCCGAATTGTAAAACCCGAGTTCGCGGATCAAGTCGAACTCCAACTGATTCAACTTGCGCAATCAGGAAGAATCAAAGTCCCAATAAGCGATGACCAGCTGAAGGAAGCGCTTGCGCGCTTACAATCTTCGCGAAAAGAGATTCGTATTAGGAGAGCTTAACTTATGGCGCGAAACAAGCCAACCGCGCGGAAACGTAGGCTCGGTAGGGCGCTGAAGACGAGAAAGCCTGTCCCGACCTGGGTGATGGCGAGAACGCAAGGGCACACTAGGAGCCACCCGAAAAAGCGTCACTGGCGGAGAACCAAGCTGAAAGCGTAGAGGAGGAATAATCTGGTATGAGCGAATCGGAGACAAGGGAGGAAGAAGTTGTAGAGGAAGAGAATACCGAAGAGCCCTCGAGCGCAGAAGCCACTAAGCCCGTTGAGGAAGAGAAAGCACCGGTCGAGAGCGCCCCCGCGGCCGAGGAGGAAGAGGCTGAAGGGGAAGAAGAGATAGAAGTAGTTGAGGAAAAGATCTACACGATTCCACTTCGACACGTCTGGGTCGTCACACCCCGCGGCAAAAGGGCGCCTAGGGCGGTTAGAGACGTAAGGGATTTTGTGGCGCGCCATATGAAGGCGGAGGAGGTTGCGATGAGCAACGAGGTCAATGCCGCGATTTGGGCTCGAAGCATAAACAAGCCCCCGAGGAAGATTACTGTTCGAGCCGTCAAGGACAAGGAAGGTAAAGTAATAATCTACCCTGCGAAAGCAGCGTAAACCAGTGTTGGTTCGTCGGCCCTGGATGATGGGAATCTAGGAATGGCCATCATCCTAGCCGATGTCTTCGGCAGCCCGAATATTGGCGTCTACTGTTTTTGCAACGAGAAAGTCGCCATCGTTCCCCCGGGGCTTACCAATCGGAAGATTAACCAGTTCTCAGAAACACTCGACGTCGGCGTATGCAAGACCACAATAGGTGGTTCAACATTGGTCGGGGCGCTCGTGACCGGGAACTCTAACGGAGTGCTAGTGCCCCACACGATTCGACAATATGAGTTAGAAAGGATTCAGGAGTTCACGAAGGTGATAGTGGTGGAATCCAAGTGGACTGCACTGGGGAATGTGGTTTTGGCAAACGATCTTGGGGCCGTCATCCACACAGACGCCCCAACAGAGGTCGCAGCGGCCGTGAATGAGCAGTTGGAAGTGAAATCTGCCCTGGGCAAGATTGGGACATTGCCCTTCGTTGGTGCCCTAGCCATAGCTACCAACAAGGGCGCAATAGTCAGCCCCAACACTCTCAGGGAAGAACAATCCCTGATCGAATCTGCTCTGCATGTGAGCGTCGAACCAAGTTCGACAAACGGTGGAGTACCCTACGTCAAATCAGGGATACTTGCAAATTCTAAGGGCGCCGTCGTAGGCCCACTGACGCGCGGCGCCGAACTAATGCAGATCAGCCGCACA
>JAHFFU010000092.1 GCA_023247835.1 Candidatus Bathyarchaeota archaeon | reverse complement strand
GCTTCACCCTCCATAAACATGTCCCAGGGGTGTTTAGGGATGCCCGAGTTCGAATCCACTTCGTTCGCATAGACTGGCGAGTGCCCAACTTCCGGTGCCAAAGAAACCAACCAGCGACGCGCAGCTACGCGCCCGCACAAAAGATCATGCGCAGACAGGTACAAAAGGGCGCTTGGTCTGCCTTACATTCTAGAGGTTGGTGGAGGCCTGCTGGGCAGCTTCTTCCTGTAGTCATCTAAGATCTTGCCATAGGTCTCTAGAGTGTACTTGAGTGCTTCCTGGGACTTCCCATGGCAGTGTTCGTCCGGCTTTACGGTTGAGATACATTTCTCCTTCGCTTCTTCTACTCGCTTCAAAGCTGTTTCGAACTCTGCTCCCCTCTCAAGTTTGAGAACCGCAAGCAGCGAATTGTAGGCGGCCAGGTGAGCCCGTTTACATTCCAAGTGGCTCTTGCCTTCCCGCTCCTGGTAGCAGAGCTTGCAACAGTCCATGGCCGTGCTGGCTTGGACCCAGGGTTGGATGAGGAATACCGCTTCCATAGATGCGGAGGGCGCTTCCGTTCAATTTATGCAATTCGGCGAGGCACAAGCTATAGCCTTCTAGCGCTGATTCATGATAGATTGCTTTGGAGTACTACGAGAACGTCCTCGGCCTAATCGGCAAAACACCACTAGTTAAGATAAGCAAGGTCACCAATGGTGCCCGTTGCCTTATCCTTGCGAAACTTGAATATCTGAACCCTGGAGGCAGCGTGAAGGATCGCATCGGAGTCGCCATGATTGATGATGCCGAACGGAAGGGGTTGTTGAAGCCCGGCGGCACCATCGTTGAACCAACATCCGGCAACACGGGGATGGGCTTGGCTCTCACGGCTACTATTAGGGGTTACAAGTCGATCTTCACAATGCCCGACAAGATGAGTGAGGAAAAGAGGCGTCTTCTCCGTGCTCTTGGCGGGCGGGTTGTTATCACGCCTACGAACGTTCCCCCCGATTCACCGGAGAATTACTACAATGTTGCAAAACGAATCGCGCGAGAAACGCCGAATGCATACATGCCTGACCAATACACGAACCCGAACAACCCTCTCATCCATTACAAAACCACTGGGCCCGAGATTTGGAAGCAGACTGATGGGAAGGTGGATGTTGTTGTCGTCGGCATGGGCACCGGTGGAACAATCACTGGAGTCGGCAAGTATCTGAAAGAAAAGAAACCAGAAGTCAAGGTTGTAGGAGTAGACCCAGAAGGGTCGATTTTCCATCCGCGATACTACAAGGTTGAGAAGCCTATTCATCCCTACAAGGTTGAGGGGATCGGTGAAGACTTCATGCCCCAAACCCTTGAGCTCGATTACGTGGATGAGGTAATTCGGGTGAGTGACAAGGATTCGTTTCTGACGGCACGTCGCTTGGCAAGGGAAGAGGGGCTCTTCGTGGGCGGTTCGGCAGGCGCGGCCATGCACGCCACCCTCCAAGTTGCTGAAAAGCTCTCGGAGGATAAGGTGGTTCTAGTGGTCTTTCCGGATACTGGGCGCAACTATCTCAGCAAGATGTACTCAGACGAATGGATGCTCGAGCTGGGCTATATCGAAGCCGAAAGGGAGGAAAGGGTCACGGTGGAAGCGATATTGAATGCGAAACCTCGTGAGGTGCCGGCGATGGTCGCCGTAACCCTAAACGACCCATTGACGAAGGCGGTAGAATTGATGCGGAAGTTCGACGTGTCCCAATTACCCGTAGTCGAAGAGGGCCATGTCCTTGGTACGGTGCACGATGATACGATAATGAAGAAACTCCTAACCAAGGAGGCTTCATTGGCTCAGTCAGTTCAGGAGGTCATGGATCAGCAGCTTCCCACGATCGAAGCGAGGGCAGAAATTTCCGAACTCTACAAGCAACTTACCGGAGATCACAACGCAGTGGTTGTTGTTCAAGACGGGAAAGCCATAGGAGTCCTCACCAAGATGGACGTAATCGTCCACCTTTCCAAGAAAGAATAATTACTTACTGGAGAGGGGTTTGAGATTTCTAAAGTCCGGCCCCGCAATGATAACGGCTAAGCTCATAGCTGCTATGAGGATCACGAGGCCCGCATAGAAAAGGCTTGAGAGGCCATGCCGGTCGAGTAGGTATCCGCCCAGCAATGGGCCGATTATTGTTCCCAGGCTTATCACGACGCTGTACACCCCCATGGTTGTTCCACGGCCTCGCTCAGGGGCCAGGTCCCCGAGTGATGCGAGCGCAGCAGGCGCGAAAGCGAAGCTTCCCACGCCGAAAATAGCGAGAAACGGCGCCACATACACAAGCTCGAAACCGCTTCTGAACATTGTTATTACCGTAACGAATAGGCCGATGAGTGAAAGCATTCCGAGCATCATGAGACGGTCCCGCCCGTAGCGGTCGGAGAGGTGGCCGAAGAAAGGCTGCGTAAACGCTAGAATCAGGACTGCGCTTGCAATTAGGAAGCTTGTGAGAAGAGGCGAAGGCCCAAGGCGTGGGCCGAATGTAAGCGCCATACCAATGAATGTTGTCACAGCCAGCCATATCGGAAACATGGCCGCAGCCCGCCTGTCACTCAGAAGAAGTCGCAGCGTCTGAATCGGCGACAGTGCGGAATGCCCGCCATGTATCTTCTTATCTCTAACCCTCAGGTACGCGAAGATGGCTCCAACCGCCGCCAAGGCGGATGCGAAATAGAATGGAGCTACTAGCAGGTGTGTTCGCACCAAGACTCCGGCTGCGAAGATGCCGACCACGTATCCCCCTAGGTTCGCAAAATCGTAGATTCCCATCTCACGGCCACGGTTCGCAACTGTGCTCCGGTCGGTTACCATGGTTAAAGTGCTGACCACGATCATCGCTGCGGCCACGCCTTGAATCGCATGAACAACAATGAGGTAGCTAACATCAGTGTTGAGCGTGAACGCAAACAGGGCGAAGGTCGAGATCATCAATCCAATGTAGACCCATCGTCTTCTTCCAAACCTATCAGCCAATACCCCAATTATGGGGCCGAGGATTGTTTCCGTAATCGGATAAGCGGCTGCTATCACCCCCACAATGAAGTTCGAGAACTCCTGCTTGGGAAGGTAGACGGGGAGGGTGAAGAGGACTAGGCCGAAGCTGAACCTCATCACGAAGACTGAGATGTAAAGTGGCGAGGAGAAGATGATTGAGCCGGCCAGCGAAAGTTGCCGCGAGTAACCTCTTGACAGTCCCTTCTCCTCCAACGATAGTTACGCACGGTGATTTCCTTGCTGTGCGGCGGGCATCCGTATAAGGGAATTTGTAAGTGTTTAATTACGTGTGAATGGAAGCCACGAGCCATGCCGTTGAAGACTCTCCAAATTGCTGTTCTCGGCGGCAGCGATGACGCTGTTCTTGTTGGGCTCAGAAACTTCCCTGCTCACAAGCTCACCCTGGTATCCGCCCCAGATTACATAACTCAAGCTAACGCACTTTCCGGAAAGCTCACGAGCACCCTAAAACTACTTGTCGATGTTGTGGAGGTCAAAGACGCTAGCATACCCACCATGCTCGAGGCTGTCGGTCAAATCGTTCGCAAGGAATCCGATAACTATGAAGACTTCCTCATCAATGTCGGCTCGGCGGGAAAACACTTGACGTGCGCCGGTGTGACTGCGGCATTCGTTCATGGAATCAAGGCATTCGATGTGATGGGTGAGCAACCCGTTGTTCTACCCGTGATGAAGTTCAGTTACACACAAGCGGTGACCGAACCTAAAATGGAGATATTGCGAGCCATCGAGGGTTCAGGTGGCGACGTTGAGAGCTTAGAAAAGCTAAGCAGGGTTTCAAATTATGGAAAGCCTCTGCTGAGTTATCACATCAGAGGCTCAGAAGATGGTCAAGGCTTGGAGGAACTTGGCCTTGTGGAAGTTGAACGCGGAAAACGCGGTAGGCTTAGGGTGAAGCTAACGGCTCTTGGGCGAACACTGTTATCGACGGTGCCGGTCAAATAGCGGGTTTAGCTTCTTTTGTGGCACTATTATTCTTCTTCTTGTGCATGATCTTCAACCTGCAGAATACTGCGTCGCCATCTTTTATTTCGAAAATCTTACGAATTTCTTCAGGTATAGTTATTCTTCCGCCTGCTGTAACTTCGGCGAAGAAGGGTATGTCCTCATCTCCTATTGCTTCTGGCAACAAGAAGCCACCGGGTAGTGGAGGAAACGGCATTCACTAAAAAGAGTTGTTAGCGCCACTTTCTGTTGATTTCATGCTACACGGTACTGCTTGGACACCATTCGTTCACCGGGCAGATGGCGCATCGGGGTCTAGGTGCCTTGCAAATTTCGCGGCCGAATGCAATTATCGACAGATGCAACTTCACCCTATCTTCCGGGGGAATCAACGCCTCCAACGAGGTTCTGGTCTTTTCGTAATCAGCCTTCGCCGGAGCGATTCCAAGCCGTTTGGTCACCCGAGCGATATGCGTGTCAACGGGGATGACAGGATTCTTCGCTACGAACGCGAGCAAAATGTCCGCCGTCTTAGGTCCCACACCAGGCATCTCCATTAGCTTCTCTTTCGCTTCCGCATATGGAAGCCTCAGTATAGGCGCGAGGCGCCCACCATACTGCTCTTGAATAATCCTTGAAACTTCCTTAATTCTCGGCGCCTTAGACCTATACAGTCCAGCGGTGCGAATGTATGGAATCAAGTCTCTGACCCTAGCCTTCGATAGAACCTTTGGTGTGATTCTGTACCGTTTCCGAAGCTTTCGCATCGCCGCGTCGCTATTTCGGTCATTCGTGTTCTGAGAGAGGATCGTTTGAATCAGGGTTTCAAAAGGGGAGCCCGCCTTCCAAACTTCGACAGGGAATTGTCTCCCAATTATCCTTAGCATCATCAATTGTGTTCCTGGGGCCGAATGATTCATCGGTTTGTTTCCTGATTCCATCACGGATTGTTTCGTCGATAACGGTGAAGCACACTTTAAAGGAAGCTATCTTCGTACAATGATGGAGACGCCAAAGGGACTTGCGTGCTGTCTTTCTTATCGCGGCGCTAGCGCTTGTGGTATTCGTGGGGTTGCAGCCTACTGCCTCGGCGGCCCAAGGTAGCGTCCTAGTCGTTCGAATAAGCTCCGACATATCGCGCCCAACTAGAGAGTTAGTCACTCGTTCAATTGATGAGGCGAAAGCAGGGGGGGCGCGGCTGATAGTCTACGAGCTCAACACGCCCGGCGGCGATCTGGGTTCTGTGACAGAAATAATGAACGGCTTCAACTCCTCTCCAATCCCCGTTGTGGTGTGGGTTGCTCCTTCGGGTGCGGCTGCCTGGAGTGGTGGCACTTACATCCTAATGGCGGCTCACATCGCAGTGATGGC